>NZ_JAUBTV010000056.1:0-49125 GCF_036705145.1 Microcoleus sp. B5-D4
ATGACTAATGACTAATGACTAATGACTAATGACTAATGACTAATGACTAATGACTAATGACTAATGACTAATGACTACACTACTTTTTTAAGATTAAATGCAGCTTCTGTGAGTTGTTGAGTACCGATTTTAACTTGATTAATGCCGCTGACTGTTTGAGACGCAGATTCCTTCATAGAACTCATGGCATCACCTACTTGCTGAATTGCGATCGCCTGCTGTTTAACATTAAATGAAATTTGCTGGTTGCTAGCAAACACCAAATTGCAAGCTTCCCTCACACCCATAAAAGCCTCTGCCGTATCTTGTGCTGTTTTCACCCCTTCTGCAACCGTTTTGCGACTATCTTCAGTTGCTTTCACCGTGGAGTCGATCGCGCCCTTAATTTCTGGAACAATACCATTAATCTTTTGTGCTGCTTGTTGGCTTTCATCTGCTAACTTACGAATTTCGCTTGCTACCACCGCAAAACCTTTACCGTACTCACCGGCTCTGACTGCTTCAACAGCGGCGTTAAGAGCCAGCATATTAGTTTGGCTGGCTAAATCGCTAACCAAACTTGCGAGAGTCGATATATTGCCAATCTGACTCGTGCTGTCGTCGAGTCGATGATTTTGCTTAGAAATTGCCACCACAGCTTCTCTAAGATTCAGCATTTGATTGAGAGTTTGATCTACCTTTTTAGTACCTTCTTCGGCTAAATTTAAAGCTTGGCGAGCGGCAATGGCAACAGACTCAGCTTGCTCGGCTGTTTGCTGAGAAGATCTGCCCAAATTTTCTAGAGTTATAGTTGTTTGATTGACCGAAACAAATTGCCTATCTGCTATTTGTTCTTGCCTATTCATATTAGATTCTATTTGCATTGAGAATGAGGAAATTTGGTAAATCAGCCCCCGAATGAGAGCCACAATCTGTTGCAGGAAAAACCAGCCAAATCCCAGCACGACAGCCAGGGAAACAATAGCAATCATCGCTGCTATTTTTTGAAGCGAATCGATGGAATAAAATAGCAACTTTTTGGGTGAACTATCCACTATCACTAAAAACTTATTGGTATTTTGTTTGCTGGGAAAAACTGTATTATAGCTAATCACTAGATCCCTATTATCAATATTTCCCTGACCACCTGAGAGTATTTTAGCAACAATGTCTCCTGAATAATCATTTTTGACATTTTCCTTAGTTTTGAGTTCAAATCCCCATGTTTTTTTATGATTGGGATGAGCCAGATAATACCCATCTTGATTTAAGATAAAAGATTGATCTGATAATTCATGATTAAGATTTTTAACCCTGTCGATCAGAGTGCTACCTAGAGCATTACTAATCAAAATACCTTGTCTTTCTCCTTTGGTATCAAAAATTGGAGTTGCGTAGCGAATTGTTGGCTTGTAAGGAATTTCTATTTTCCCCCTTTCCTGATTCAGCTCTAAAGAAGACACATAGACTTCTCCTAATTTTAGCTTCATAGTTGCTAGAAAGTAATCTCTGTCTGCTTTATTTTGTAGTTGAGAGTCTGGAATCACTTGGATATTTGGGCCGTCAGAATCTACGCGCACGATCTCCTTGCCACTGTTATCTATGTAACGCAATTGCATATAATATGGCTTAGCTTCCATCATGGCTAAAAATGTGAGTTGCATTCGATAAACCCAATCTTTATAAGTTGAATTAGTTTGTTTGTCTACTCCATTTCCTGCCCTTGCTCTAATCATTCCCTGAACAGGGGGAGTTTTGGGGAGAAACAAAATATCTGCTCTCAGATTTTCAAATTTGTTAATCATTTGATTGGCGCTAGAATCAACACTGTCACTTAGGGTTATTAATGCTAAATTTTGCAGTGCTTCTGTTGAAGAATAAATTCCATACCAGCCAACAATAGATACTGGAATCAAGGTACTTAAAATTAGGAGTAGCAACAGTCGGTGCTGCATTTTTTGGAAAAATTTGTTCATCATTGGTTACTGGTAACTTGTACGCTCGCATAGTCTAAGTATAGGGAATTGGGAAATTATACGCTCGCGTAGCCTGGAGCATCTCATATTTGTAAAAACACTTCTTCAGGCTTCTTCCTTCTGGCTGCTGGCTGCTGGCTGCTGGCTGCTGGCTCCAATTTCTAGGGGAGGGCTGCTTTCATTGAGATGCTCCCGCGTAGCCGAAGTATAGGGAATTGGGAATTGGTAGTAAAGAAAAAATAACAACTCCCAAATAATAACTCACAACTCACAACTAAGTACACTGCTGATTTGAGATTAGGTTCTGATTTGCCCAGAAACAAGTTATTACTCCCGTTAATATCGCTGGAATTGTAGCGAGGCCGATCGCCAAAGCAATTGATTTAATTTTTAAGGATATATTTGGCATTTTTGGGGAACTCCTCATAATTCATTGCTCTCCTACAAAACGGCTTTCAAATCTAAGGCTGCTTCATTCAATTTTTGAGTACCGACTTTAGTTTGACTGATACCGCAAGCGGTTTGGGCTGCGGCTTGATTGAGAGAGTTCATAGCTTGCACTACCTGTTCGATCGCGATCGATTGCTGTTTCGCATTCAGAGAAATTTGCTGAGAGCTCAAAACCACATTGTTAATGGCATTGGCAACTCCTGCAAATGCCACTGCGGTTTCTGAGGCAATATTCACGCCCGATTCCACTGTTTTAGTTCCTTCGTCTGTCACCATTACTGTTGAGTTAATCGCCTTTTGAATATCAGCAACTAATAGATTAATTTGCGCTCCCGATTTTTTACTGCGATCGGCAAGTTTGCGAATTTCTGACGCCACCACGCCAAACCCCTTGCCGTGTTCTCCCGCCCGCACAGCTTCAACAGCAGCGTTGAGTGCTAACATATTAGTTTGATTTGCCAAATCGCTAACTACAGTTGAGATATTACCAATGTGATCTGTTTGTTCGCTCAACTCTATAATTTGTCCTTGGATATCCTGAACTTTAGTTTTTAGAGTTGCCATTGCTTCTAAAGTTTGTTCTACAGCTTTTGTGCCACCTCCAGCTAAATTCAAAGCTTGCATTGCTTGAACCACCGCTGTTTCTATCTGCTGTGATGTCGCCCTGGAAGATGCTCCCAATTCGTCCATTGTAGTAGTAGTTTCATTTACTGAAGCTGCTTGCTGACTTGCCATGCGTTCCTGTTCTTCCACGGTGGCTGCAATCTCAGTGGAAGAAGTGGCGATCGAGCTAATTGCCCGATCGATAGTTTGGGCAATTCCTGACGAAATCAGCCAAGCTATAACCGTACCTAACACCAATAAAAGCACGGAACCCAATACCACAGCCCAGAGCAAGAAAACTAAAGATTGCTTCGTTTTTTCTGTAGCTTCCTTAATCGCTTTTACTTCTATTTCGCGAAATTGCTTATTCAATTCCACAAATTCATTCACAATTTTTGTCTGTTTTCCGGTGTTAAATATAGCCACTGCTTCCGCCCTCTTATTTTGTTGTAAAAAAACCACCATTTCGTTAGAACTCTCATAATATTGGTCGCAGAGTTGTAGCATCTTCTCTAAACGTTCTTTTTGTTCAGGATTTTGGATCATTGACTCAACACTATTAGCCGACTGGCGAGCTAATTCTACACCTGTTTTAAAATCATTTAAAAACTCCGTATTTTTATTATTAATTAAATACCCGCGCAACCCCCGTACCATTTGCTCGGCACCTGCAGACATATTATTTGTGTGTCTGATCACATTTTCGATCCTTTCTACTTCTTGAAAATTACTCAATACCTGATTAGTGATTGTATAAACTAGCAGGGGCAAACCCAAGTATATAGTTGCCGGCGCTACATATGCAAGCAGCATTCTTTTTCTAATATTTAATCTTATTAACTTAGAAAACATATTTTTCTCCTTAATTTAAGCAAGTGAATACACGAATTAGATTCCTTCGTCAAATCTCGCTTGAAAAGCGGATTTGGTATAATAACTCAATACGCTTGGGTTAAAACTATTTATTCCTCAGAGATTCCTTGCAGCATCCCCCGCATCGTTGCGAGGACTTTGAGTAAATTATTGTCCTCCCCCTTGAGAAGGGGGGCGTCAGGGAGATCGAGCTTAACTTAACCGTATTGTGGTATAACTAACTTCTTTAGTCCTGGACGCATTTCAAGATAATTCTCTCATGCTACGTCTCGCTCGTTACCAGTTCTGATCTATGCGTTGGATCGGGATTGGGAAGGAAATGAAGTACCAAGCCAGATGCTTCACTGGACTCATGGCACATAGGCTTTGCGTAAGTCCTGTTCTTGGTTCAAACCTCTTCATCAACAACTACTCCTCCTTTTGTCAGCAGTTTTTGCAAGTTCAAAATAGCCATCATTTTTTCCCCGTAAATAGCTGTCCCCCGTAGATATTCACGGTTGGCAGAATGCAGTGCTGCCGGAACAGACGCAATTTCCGACACATTTAAGTATATAATATCTAATATTTCGTCAACAACTATACCAGCGACCAAATCGGCTACTTCAACAACGATCGCCTTAGAGAGATAATTGGCAGCCTCCGACATATTGAAAGACATATTTAAAGCACTGCGAATATCAATTATGGTCACAATTTCTCCCCGCAAATTTATATTTCCCACTATGCGATCTGGAGTGCAAGGAACCGGAGTTACTTGACCAATGTCAGTAAATTCGCGGACTAGATCCAAATGAATACCAAAGTATTCGCCATTCAAAGCAAACACTGCCAAAGACATATTAATTGCAGCATCATTTTCCTCCTCGCCTCGCCGCCTCAAATTATTAGCCCGCGATTTAAAAATTTCCTTTTCTTCCGGCGTAGCCTGTGGACAAAAAACTTGACTCTTGCTCAAAATTTTAGGATTTGCGCCTAACAATTTTGCATTTATTTGCCACTGTAAATTTTCCCTGTCTGCCTCACCTCCTCTTTCTTCATTACCTGCATTGCTTGGAGAAACAGGCCAGCTTTCCTCTAATTTTTCGGGAGAATATCGAATTAAGTGCTCGAGATTCAGCAGCATGATAATATCGTCTTCGCAGCGGGCCAGTCCAGCTACAAAATGATGAGAGGCTTCTGAATTCCCTCGTCCGTAAGATAGCTGCGGAGTGATGGCATCTTCTGAGAGTTCCTTAACTTCGCGAACTTGATTGACAATTATACCGAGTTTCGATTCTTGCCACTCTATGACGATCGTACTATCTGTCACAGAATACTCTTGCCAAACGTATCCAAAACGAAGATTCAGATCCATCACGGGCAGAATTTCGCCCCGAAGGTCGATCGCCCCAACAATATCTTGAGGTGCTTCTGCAATTGCTGTCAACTCCGGCAGAAAGAAAATTTCCCGAACGTAGCAGGCTTCTATACCGCAGAGAAAACCGTTCTGTTCAAAGATAAGATACGGTTTAGTTTCCATATTTTAGTGTACAGTTTCTTTACTGTATAATCTTAACAATTTTTTTTTAACATTCATCAGCACTTGACTAGCTGTCATTTTCCCCTGTGAATCTATGGGAGTGTTTGGCGGTAGTGCTTTCAGGATTTCACAAGATGAATTGTACATTTTAAGAGCTCTTTTTACTTGACCTTCTTTATTGTATATATTCCCTAGTTCTATATAGGCTGACACAAAAGAGGGACACATATAAATAGTCCTCTTTAATAATTTCTTTGCTGTTTCCAATTGCCCCTGTTCTTCAGCAATTTGAGCTTGTAAATAATCAGTAAATACTGAGCCTGGATCGACTTTTCTAGCTCGATTACAGTATTCTATTGCCTGAGAATAATTGCCGGAATTTGCCTGAACTTGAGCCATCAAATAATAAGCCTCAAAATTATGTCCCTGCAAGTCTATTGCCTCTTGTGCCTTGTTGATTGCCTCAGTATAATCTTTATTTTTAAATGATTTTTTAGCCTCTAAGATTAGCATTTGAGACGTTTGATTTTGAGCATTTTCTGCTAGTATTTTTTCTGTAACTGACACGGCATTGTTCGGCAAGCCGTCCTCCAGATAGGGAGAGGGCAGCATCTTCCCCAGCGGATTACTTATTTTTAATACCGGAGGCATCTCTATCTCAGGAAAATTGCTGTTAGTAGTAACACTAGGTGGCATCGTTTCCCATGTTAGCAACTCACCACTATCATCGCCCATAGTATCTGCTTTGGGGAATTCCCGAAATGCCGAGTTGGCTTCCCCTACCGTTGCAACCCTAGACTCTATTTGACCGCCTTCCTCCGGTAATGCCTCCCGACGCTGATAAACCACCGACTCCGGAAAAATCTTGGCTTCAAACTCGTTCATAATTTGACCGTAAACTTCAGCGTGACCGGTCATTAAATATCCTCCAGGTCGCAGGGTATTGGAAAATTTTTTCAGTACCAGTGAAATATACTTATGTTCAAAATACACAAAAACGTTTCTACATAAAATTAAGTCTATGTTATAAAGATTTTGGTAAATATTAGGAAACTCATCTGTGATTAAATTTACACAGCTAAAGTTTACACTTTGGCGCAATTCTAGATTAATTTCCCAATCATTTTCCCTCTGATGAAAATACTGCTTTTGTATCTGCGGTTCAACCAAGCGAAACGACCAATGACTGTAAACTCCCTGGGGCGCTTTTTTGATTACTTTTTCATTGATATCTGTACCTAAAATTAATATTTTCCATTGATCCCAATCGGGAATCAACTGTTTTAAAACAATAGCTAAAGAATAAGGTTCTTCACCGGTGGAGCACCCCGCACTCCAGATTCGCAGGGTCGGCTGCATTCCCAAGGTATTGTGCAAGTTTCTTTTCTGCTCTATCAATTCAGGAAAAATTACTCTTCTTAACAGAGCAAACTGTCCTTTATCTCGCATAAAATAACTTTCAATTGTTGTTAATAGCAATACTAATTCGGTCCATTCATTTTTACTTTCCAAAGTTGGGGCGGTTAAAAGTTTATAATATTTTTCGGGTTCTGCGATTTTTTTGGCTCTCATCCGAGTCAAAATTTTGTGAGACAAAGCCGAACGATCTTGCGACCGTATTCGCAAACCAATCTGAGTAGTAATTAAGTTAATAAATAGCTGAATTATTGAATCATTCATGTCAACTGAGGTAGATTCATTTAATAATTTGGGAAGTGGCAACTTTTACTGAGCTGGTGCTGAGTTTGTGCTGAGCATAGCTGCTAGCCTGCGGCTCGTCGGTTCGCGAAGCCGAAGGGAAGTGCGTAGCCGAACTATTGGGAATTGGGGAACTTGTAAGCTCGTGTAGTCGAAGTATTGGTAATTGGAAATTGGGGAATTTGGAATTATAAATTGAGAATTTAGCCGATCGCCTTAACAAGAACAGTATCACACAACATCATATCAGAAAGTGGTCAGCTACTTAAAGGAAAAAGGCAAAAGGTAAAAGACAGAAGCCAGGAAAAAATTCTGCCTTCTGCCTTCTACCTTCTGCCTTCACAGGCATCAACCTCCCACTTTAAGCTGGATATATCCGCAGGCGGCGATTGGGTTCTTCCCCAAAACTGTGGGATTTCAGGTGATAGTGTTCCACAAGTTCGTGCTGCATTTTGCGGACGTTGGGAGAACGGGGCAGGAGTTCCACCGGCTGTCCCTTCGGAATGACAATTTGCTCCACTGCTAAGCGCGTTTCTTCGAGAGCTTCGAGCTCGTCAGAAGAACCGCTGCGGGCGAATAAAGCGAGGTCGGCCACTTCCGGGGTACCTGGGTCATCCATGTCCAACAGGCGCCGCAAAGCTCTCGCTACGTGGGGAATAGTGGCGGCCTTAATTGTGTGCAGGGGAACTTGGCGAGTTTTGGCCAAGTGCCTCAATTTCGACTGGTTCCGAACGTTCGATCGCAAAGCCAAAACCACGTCAGCACTCTCAATATCCTTCGTCAGCAGCACCGGCAGATTCAGCGTCGAAATCACCTGTTCGAGCTGGTGTCGAGGTATGCCGTAAGGATAAACGTGGAGGGGCAAATCTTCGCCGTTAGGGCCGACATTATGGGAATAGCGTCCGGGGGTGGGTACTGGTTCGACGGACAGGGATTCTTCGAGCAGTTGCTCGAAATACCGAGTCTCAGCAACCGGCGCGCTCTTAGCAGCGAAGTTCGCGCCTTGAGCGGGCATCGGCACCATTTTGCCAGCACTCCGCCACCCAGAGATCGGTGTGATCGGCCGGATTGCCGATACAGCAGCGGGGCCGCCGGAAGCTGGCATTCCCGGAAACCGGGCGGGGGGAGCGGCTGAGTCGCGCTCGATAATTACTTCTCCTGTCTCGCTGACACTTCTGATTTGCTGGCTCGGTTCGCGTCCCCGCAGCAGAGTGTCGATCGAATCTGCAACTCGCTCGTGTATTACCCAGCGCTGGCGTTCCAGCATTTCGACGGCTATTTCAAAAGTGGGCGGTGATTTGCGCTCCAAAACCGTCTTTTGAGAACCGCGCCGTCTTGCTTCGTCATCTCCCAGCGTCACCGCTTGGATGCCCCCAATTAAATCGGCCAGAGTCGGGTTTTTCATCAAGTTTTCGAGCCGGTTCCCGTGGGCGGTACCTACCAACTGCACGCCCCTTTCGGCGATCGTCCGAGCCGCCAAAGCTTCGAGTTCC
This sequence comes from Microcoleus sp. B5-D4, assembly GCF_036705145.1. Lineage (NCBI taxonomy): Bacteria > Bacillati > Cyanobacteriota > Cyanophyceae > Oscillatoriales > Microcoleaceae > Microcoleus > Microcoleus sp. B5-D4. Next base: position 8,592 of record NZ_JAUBTV010000056.1, read on the forward strand.
GTGCCGATTTCGTCAATCACGATCACTTCCGGCATATGGTTTTCCACTGCTTCGATCATGACTTGGTGCTGGAGTTCGGGGCGGGAAACTTGCATTCTGCGAGCTCTGCCGATCGCTGGGTGGGGAATATCTCCATCTCCGGCAATTTCGTTGGAGGTGTCGATGATTACCACCCGTTTTTCCAAGTCATCGGCGAGCACGCGGGCAATTTCCCGCAGGGCCGTGGTTTTGCCAACACCGGGGCGGCCGAGCATCAAAATTGACTGACCGGTTTCCACCAAATCGCGGATAATGCCGATCGTCCCGAACACAGCGCGGCCCACCCTCAACGTCAAGCCGATAATCTCGCCGCTGCGGTTGCGAAGGGCGCTAATTCGGTGCAGGGTTTGCTCGATACCGGCTCGGTTGTCGCCGCCGAAGTGGCCGACTCGCTCGATGCAATAGTTGAGGTGTGCTTTGGTAATCGGAGTTTGGGAAAGAGGTTCGGCCAAGGATGGAAAACGAGCTTCTGGTTGGCGGCCCAAATCCATGACAATCTCAATGAGATTGTTGCGCTGCGGGTGCTGCTCTAAGGGCTGCCGGATCTCATCTGGCACGATGTCTAATAATTTGTTGAGGTCGTCTGTAATCTGCATTCGCCTCGATGTGTTCGGTGACTTTTTCAACTTTTTAGTCAGTTGTCAGTTGTCAGTTGTCAGTTGTCAGTTGTCAGTTGTTTTTTACTTGTAACTAATGACTAATGACTAATGACTAATGACTAATGACTTGTGACTAAATTTCTTTGAGCTGGGAAACTAGAGAACAAGCTAAACTCACGGCCTGTGAGAGAAGTTCTGGGACGGCTTCGAGCTGAGGTAGCCGAGATGTTTGAACTCCGGCTGCTGGCCGCGCGACTGCCACCGGAACGGCATAGGCTCGATCGGTCTGCATTGTTTCTAATTGTTCTAAAATTGGCGATAGCAAAACCCTGGCATAGCTGCCGTAAGCTACACCTGCAATGTATGGGACAGGGGGAACTGACAAATTTTTCCCGGCATCCTTCATCAGTCCCTCGGCTCTCAGCTTGCTGACAGTGTGAGCATTAGTGCCGCCTGCAAGTTGCACGTATCCCGGCAACTGGGCAGCCAAAACTTTTTGACCGAGTTTGACCGCGGCTCTAGTAGTTCCTGTTCCGATATCTCCGCTCATTGGCCTACCGTCCGTTTGCCAAATTAGGGGACAAGGAAGGGGGGAAATTATTTGATACAGTGTCCGCAAATAATCAATCAAACCGTCTCCATCGGGGCAACTAATTGCTATTACCTTGAGTTGAGCGACCCAGGGAGCTATGCTCGACCAAAGTCGCGCAAAATCTGCCTCTCTGCCTACTTGCGTGTGAATTTCTAGGGCATCCGCACCGGATTGCAAGATTAAAGGTGCGATCGCGGCGGGAGCAGACACGTAAGAACGAGTATAAATCAGTTGGCTCGGACAAATCGGCAGACAGCGACCGCAGCCATAGCATTGCTGGTCTATCACCCCGGAAAAACCACTGCCAGCACTCTGAAAAACTATTGCTTCGGCTGGACATATTTTTTCGCACGGCCGCCAGCAGTCCACCGGACAATCGGCTGGGTTGAATTCGGCTTTGCGAAAATGCGGGTCTTCCCCATCGTTTAAACTCACCATCAGCAACGGCAACCCTTTGCCGCCAAACCTGCGGTTTTGAGTTCTTGCCTGTAATTCGCTGGCCACTTGTAGGGCTTCTTTCGCTGCGGCGACGGCGGCGGGATCTGCCGCGACATCGATACAGTCAGCGCCTGCTAAGGTGTAAGCCAAGGTGAGATTCCGTACAGCCGGTAGGTGCTGAAAGCTCGCCCCACAGATCAGCTTGAACCAATGGCCATCTTTTAATGAGTTTAGGGGATGATAATGTTCTGTCACCCTTATATGTTAATCCTTTCAGCTAAAAATTACGAGGCAAAAATTTGTACTGAGTTTTCCGGCTCAGCCAGATACAAGTATCAAAACGCTACCGATAGGAGTGGGACTTGGGGGGTCAGCCCTAGATGTGGAGTATCGAGCATGACTTTTTTGGCAATCTAATTTTTTTAAGAGTTTTTGTTACGGGTACGATTTTTAATTTTTGGCTGAGGTTTTAATTGCAGGCAGACTTATAATAATATCATTTGTTAGCGGTGGGTGCAAGATAAAAGCCGACTATTATTGCAGGATTGAGAGTTTTGGACTCGGAAAACTCGATTCGGAGCCATCTAGCGCTAACCAAAGCACCTGCGCGTATTGAGCGCACTCAAACCAAGGCAGAATGAAAGTTAAATAGCCGATCGCCACTGCTGATAAATCGGTATTTGGGGGCGCGATCGCGCATTTCAAGCAATATCCCCACAAAGCAACAGCAGCGATTAGTCCCAGAATGCCTGTAGAAATAGCAGTATCTAAAATCCAATTGTGAGCTTTATAACTCGGTATTTTTTCAGTGCGAACCTGTCCGTTTGGGGCAATATAATCATAAGAAAACTGACCTAAATTCACAATTTCAGGAACCTTATTGGGAGTGGCGACGAAAGGATATGCGATGCCAAATCCGTTAAAACCCCAGCCAAAGAGAGGTCGTTTTTGAATCCCGCGCACGGAAATTTCCCACAAGGGCGATCGGCTGGACATTACTTGTGCAACAGATACTCGATTCCAGTCCAGAGGTCTAGTAAAAGTCATCGCACTAATGGCCAGCAAACCAATAAAAATACCCGGAATTAATTGTTTGTAATATTGCCGTCCCAATAAGTAAGATAGTGATATAATTAAAGATAAAACTGCTGTACGAGTGTTGGCAAATAGCAAAGCGGGGAGAATGAGAAATAAAGCGAGAGTGGAAGTGCGCTCGCTAATTAATTTCCGCTTCCAACCTACCGCACAAATAACGGCTGTCAAAGTCAATACTATAGCTGCGTGACCGCGATGGGAGAAAAGTGCGATCGGCTGCTGTCCTCGAAAAATCGTACTAGCCAAAACATCATTTGCGATCGACTGACCGTTCGTTGCTGTATAATCAATTTGCCAGTTGACAACTTGCGGAAAAACGCTAACAGCTACAACCGCACCTCCTATCAGCAAACCCCGTATTTGACAGCAAAACAATTCTGGATGCAGTTTTAACAGCAGCCTATTGGTGAGGCTAAAAATAGAAATTAACAGCCAGTACAGCCAGCCGTCTCCCATTTGGTCTTGTCCCCAAAAAGAACGCTCCGGGAAAGGACTGTTGAGGGTAGAAATCGCTCCCACCGTCAAAAAAAATCCCCACAAAATCAGGCAGACTTTCCACGACCGGGAAAAACTTAAAAGTTTCCTTTCTTCCCATAAAAATGATAAATTTGAAAGCACAATCAGCAGGACAACAAAAACTTTAGGCTGCGTCCAAATTTCGCCGCGGCTGCCTCCCCAAGGGTTGATGAGAATGAGACTGAAAGCATATAGCAAAGTGTAAATATTTTTCATATGAAATATAGTTGTGTAATTGCGAGCTTTGTGTCAGTGCCAGCGAATCGAAGCAATCGCAGCATCTTCAGTTCATTCGATAGTGATTCCTGTAGGGGCGGGTTCACCAACAATATCTGCTAATAATTGACAATCTCAAAAACCCGCCCCGGTCTGGATATTAGGGTCATTCGATAGTGATTCCTGTAGGGGCGGGTTCACCAACAATACCTGCTAATAATTGACAATCTCAAAAACCCGCCCCGGTCTGGATATTAGGGTCTAGAAAAATTATCCAGCCTGCCGCTTTTTTCGCAAAATATGCCGCATCCCAGCGAACCACAGCAGCATTCCCTTAGCCGCCAAAATACTTCCAGGTTCCGGTACAGCTTCCGCATCAATTGGCTTGGAAATTTGCCGCATCTTGAAACTTCCTTCCCGTTCCTGAAAAGCTAATTGAATCGGAAATGCTGTTTCTGCTGTTTCGCCAAATAATGAATCAATCCCCGTGATTCTAAAATTATCTACTGGATAACCCAATAAAGAAATAAAGTCTAACTTATCTCCCGGACTGAAATTACCGAGTATCGAATCTCCTACTGCAACAGTAAACTCCTGGTCATCGCCCGCAGGAAAATCAAGAATTTCAGTAAATAAAGTGTCTTCCAAAGATTGGAATTCAAAGCCGTAAGTAGTTGGGGGGTCAAACCAGCGGCAGCCGGGAACTTTGTTGAAGACTTGCCAGCCATTTTGGAGAGAATTGGGAAGGATGGGGTTTTGTTGAGTGAGGCCGCGCATTTCTTTTCCAAAGCCGCCACCGCCGCTAGCTGCAGAGCTAAAATCGGGCGATTCTTGCGGGTCGTAAACATCAACAAACAGCTCGTAATTGCCTCTGTCTTGTCCGCGAGCACCTCCACCAGCAGCACTGACATTGAGGTTGATATTGCCACTACTGCCCACAGTACCAGTTAGTGCGGAGGCAAAGCCATTTCCTACAGGGCTACTGTCGTCGTTAAATCCTAGCTGAAAACCTGAGTCATTCTGAGTGCTTAAAAATGTGTTTGGGTTGCAGCGGTTGGAGGGAAGGTCATTGTTTGTCCAGGCTATATATTTTGAACCTGGAGTAAGGTCAGAGAGGTTAAAGCGGTCTACTTCAAAACCGGAGGCGAGGCTGTCGGAAAACTTTTTAGAGGTTTTAGGAGGAGTGAATATGCTTTCCCAACCCCATGATATCCCATTATATATTGTCACTTCATTTGGGTTATTAATGGGATCTTTGACCTCAGCAAGATAAAGTTCTGCGCTCCAGTTTTTGTTGTTATAATAGATATCTTCTCGAGCTACAATATCTACAAAAAGAATTGTTTGATTTGGATACCTTACCACCTGACCATAGGTGTCGTAAAAAGGGTTAAATGTTGGTTTTTGGGGATTTCGAGGGTCGATAAAACCTAGTTGAGTTTGCTCTAGGACTGTATCAATTTTATCGTCAGGAGTTCCCGGCGGTTGCTGGATGGCTCCCTGCAGGGTAATGGTATTAGCATGATTGTTAACTACCCGTTGGATAAAATGGACGTTACTTCCTACTGGATCTCCGACACCAGGGTTATAAAGAACTTGTATTTCAGCTCCAATTCTTTCTGGGGTAGTAAGAAAAATAGAGGGAGCATAAACCCCAATATCAAACCTACCTGTTAAAGATTCTACAGGTTGCGCCTTGTTAAAAGTCCAACCATTTTGGGCCCAAACAGATGATGTGAGAAGGTTAAAAAAATCATTTGTGCCACCTAGTGGGAGTACAGAGACTGAGGTAGTAGAGACAGTCAAAGTACCAACACCAGGCTTTGTCTGAGATATTGAGGAACAGTAAGGCGAGGTAGGAGTGCATATCGGGTTTGGTTGTTGAGATGGCATTGTGAAAGAAAACGCGAAACTGGCTCTACCTGTGAGTAAAATCAGCAAGGGTGAACTTAATAAAATTGTCCAGTGTTGGGATAGTCTCATTGCTGACAACTCCTTTGTATGTACTAGGAAATAACAGTCTTGACCTGAAATCGAGTAAAAATTGCCACTTAAGTTTTATTTGGATTCAGATTGGACGATGCGAAACTTCACAAAGGGTGTGACTATTTGACCTGTCCAAATCCCTCGTGTTAATTTGTATTCAGTCATGTGTGGGTCATCACAGAATAATACTGACCTAGGATTGATGTATTTCAACCTAATTTGATAGTTACCAGGCCCAATATCGAAAGTCCATCCGCCACCCAATCCATCATTGCCTCCAAATAGAAGCTGATTGTTCTGCCAGAAAAGTTCCGCTTTCAAGAAAAAGGTTAGATTTTCTCGCGGTTGAACTAAGGGACAAGCCAGTTGCGGAGACTTGAGAAGCATACCTCTACCCCCAGAACTTCGTAATAAATTACCATCAGCATCTACTATTGCTAGTGGAAATACCAGCAGGGGATCGAGTGGAGGAAAGCGAATGGGGTAAGGTGTGTTGTTTGTAATTTGAAAACCGATCCGAACAGGAGTAGTAGCATCTTGTTTTTCAGGTATACGCCATACCCTGTCTGGTACTAAAATTTCCAACCGAATACCATTTCTTTCAACTGCATTGCTATCGATATTGCTATGTGTTGATTCAAAGGATGTCAATTCAGTTGCCCTCCCCAGTTCCGCATCAACAGCCCCAGCTAACAATCTGGGTACATGGCCGAGCGCAATTACACCGGAAGTGTCAGGTTGTTTTTTGGAAAGGGTCAATACAGGCTCTGGCATTATGCTTTCAAAGCGGATGCCATCAATTTCAGCGGATTTCAACTCAGTCACCCTGGTTATTCCTATATCAGAGGGCGCTGTCGCTCCTGCGGACACATGGCTCAGTGCCATTACACCCGAAATGATTAAAGCCAATAAAAACAAGGCAAAATGCTTAATCACATCAATTAGCTTTGCTTTCACAAAGTGACTCATCAATTACTTGGTTATATATTAGGACTAATTCATAAATGTTTTAACCGTAAAAATACTGATTTTTTACGTGATATTTTTATGATGAAACAATTAAAAATACTAAACTTCGATCGCCTCCAAAAAAAGTATCTTACACTACAATATATAATTTATCAATAAAGTTTCGTATGTTCATCAATTTACTAGGTGTAAGTCCACAAAAGGCATCGCTATCCAACCAGTCCAGACTTTTTCTAATACCTGTTCTTTGATGTTAGTTGCTCTTTGTGCGCCAATGAGGTATCTAAGTCCAAGATGATATTTACCGGGCTTGAGGTCATAAAAATAATAGAAGCCTCCAGCTTGGTATCGATGTTAGAACCCCGACTTCTTAGAGAAGTCGGGGTTCTGGGTGTTCTGTTTTTTTAGATTTGTCTGCTGGTTACTTGCTCAGCCGCTTGTAAACCGTAGCCAAAGCATGGCTATCCCCCACATTTCCCGGAAACAAAACAACTGGTAAATTGGGAAACAGAGGATGATTAGCCTCGGTTTTCACCACCGAACAACCTGCGATAATTTGACCGATTTGCCTGACACTTTTCAGCGACAAACCTGTACTCAAAACATCATTAGAAGTAATGCCGCCCTTGCTAATCAAAAACCCGATATCGGCAGGCAGTCCCCGCACGATATCCATCAATAAAGCAGAAACCGCCTCTCCAAATTTTAACCGGACTTCGGTATTTTCAAATTCGAGTTCCTTGCGGCTGGTATAAATTACAGGCGTTTTGCCATCGGCATGAGAAGTGCGGGCTTTTTCGAGAATTTCATCGAGCAGTTGGGTGCGATACTCTGGTGAATCTTCTAACAAGTGAGATACATCTATTTCAATGCTAACTATATTGGGTTCTTTTAACAAGCGCTCCAATTGTTCAGTAGTTTTCTTAACGTGGGAACCAACTATGACTGCACCGGGTTTGCCATCCCTCACGTATTTTGCCATTTCGTCGGCTGCTACTGGCTGCGGGCCGAGGTCAGCTAAGGATGTTAAAATACTTGCTGCACTGCGGAATAAAAACTTTTTGCCTTGACTGACTGCATGGAGAATGTGTTTGGCAAATGTGTCTAAATCGCCTTGGCTTTGGCCGTCAACAACTGCACATTGGTTGTCTGTCATGTCCATCAGTCGATCTAAACTTCCGTAGCGAATGTCTCCGAGTAAAATGCGATCGACTGCATCAGCAGGGATGCGACCTTTGGTTTTTTCTTCTACATAGTCTGGCAGGTAACTGTGACTGTAGCCGAAGACTGAATCTTTGGCAAATTCGGTTTCGTGTACTGGTGTCGGGACGCTGTTAACTATTAGGTAGTGTACGCTGTGGCGGGTAATTCTGCCTCCTTCAAAAAAGGCGGGAATTAGAAAATGGGCGTCGAAGGGACCAAGTTCTTCAGCGATCGCGTCGGTTTCGATGGGATAGTGGCCGCGCAGGGTAGAATCGGAACGGCTAACTATTAGGAAGTCTTCGATTTTTTCGCTGGCGATCGCCCTTTTTAGATTTTGGCACACTTCGCGGGTGACGGAGGCTGCTTTTTCGGGAGTTAGCGATCGAGTATTTGTCAGTATGAAGAAAATCGGGTACTTGTCCCGCAGCCCCAAACGCAGGGTGTCTTCGTCCCAACGTGTCAGCAGCAAGCAACTGTGCACGGTTTGAGAACCTGTCGGATCGTCGTCGAGAACTATAATCTTGGGTTTGGCAGAAGACATACTGACCTGGTTGTTAACGTCACCTTTCCAAGATATCCTTACCTGTTACGTAATAGGTAAAAATTTACAATAATTATGATATTTTTTCAACAATTCTCCTAATTCATAATTTTAAAAATGTCTTTGAGTTCGAGTGGAACAGGCATCCTGCCTGTTGCGGTTCAGCAAGCTGCATATTGCTACTGCGTAAGAGGCGCACGCAGCCGTGCACGCTACTTACTTTTGCCATTTTTAAAATTAGCAGCGTTTCGCTCTTGCAACTTTTTCATTTCTGCTTGAACTCCCACGGCTACCTGCAAAGCTTCGTTGAGTAATCGTCCCGGCTGGCTCGATCTATCGCTAATTTGCAGGGCATTCAAAGTTCTCAAATTATTGGCAAACAATTCGGAGTTAGTAGCGACAAATTTTTTGTTTTCCCTGAGAATTCTTTCGGTTTTCAAAGCTCGAACTAAATCGTCTCTGATTAGCTGCAAGGCTTGAATGACTTTTGCCCGATCGCCGATTTTGACTCCCGCATTGCCAGCATCTTCTATCCGATCATTAATGGCGATCGCTTCGATTATACCATTATAGCGATCCACATCATCAAAAAGATTGATTAAATCTTTGTTTTGCCGACTGCACCGAATTTTCCACGCATCCTCAAGGATTAAACCGAGTATCGCAACCAAGTGGAGGGCGAACCACAACAAATAAGCTCTAGGAAATATCGCAACCAGCAGCCAACAACTGATTAGAAGCAAAACAATTAAACCGACAGTTTTCAAAGCTTCGCGGGCAAACTTAGTCGCTGTCGGCGGGCGGTATACGCGATCGGGCCCCGCGCCTGTGAGGTGCTTGAGCTCACCGACAGTAATTTCTAATCCCTGAATGTCAGCTCGCATAAATCTTCACAAATATTTCTTAATTATAAAGTTTTGTAGTAGAACAAGGGGCTCGTCTACAATAAACCTAACACTTTTTTCACCCAAAACTGCACTATGTCCGCACGTCCTATATACCTCGACAACCACGCCACAACCCCCGTAGATCCAAGGGTACTTGATGCGATGCTGCCGTATTTCACCGAACAATTCGGCAACGCAGCCAGCATCAACCACGTCTACGGCTGGGAAGCAGAAGCAGCAGTAAAACAGTCACGACAAATCATAGCAGAAGCGATCAATGCTTCTCCAGAAGAAATTGTTTTTACCAGTGGCGCCAGCGAAGCAAATAACTTAGCGATCAAAGGTATCGCCGAAGCTTATTTCAGTAAAGGAAAGCACATTATCACAGTAAAAACCGAACACAATGCAATTCTAGACCCCTGTACCTATTTGCAAAAATTGGGGTTTGACATTACTGTTTTACCAGTGAAAAGCGACGGGCTGATTGATATAGGCGATTTGATCAAAGCGATTCGCGCCGAGACAATTTTAGTTTCAGTGATGACGGCAAATAATGAGATTGGCGTCATCCAGCCGATCGCAGAAATTGCAGCAATTTGTCGGGGAAATGACATTCTTTTTCACACAGATGCGGCACAGGCGATCGGCAAAATTCCCCTCGACGTAGAGGAGATGAATATCGATCTAATGTCCTTGACAGCCCACAAAATCTACGGGCCAAAAGGCATCGGTGCTCTCTACGTGCGCCGCAACAAACCGAGAGTGCAGCTAGCGCCGCAAATGCACGGAGGAGGCCACGAAAGGGGAATGCGATCGGGAACTCTCTACCCACCGCAAATAGTTGGGTTTGCCAAAGCAGTAGAATTGGCAATTGCGGAAATGGAGTCGGAAACAGAACGAGTGGTTAATTTGCGGCAGCGTTTGTGGGAAAACTTGAGTGAATTGGGCGATGTTTTTCTCAACGGTCATGCTACTAAGAGATTGCCGGGGAATCTCAATATTAGTGTAGCCGGGGTTGACGGTCAAGCGTTGATGTTGGGTTTGCAACCGGCGGCGGCAGTTTCTTCGGGATCTGCTTGCACTTCGGCGAAAATATCTCCATCTCATGTTTTAGCAGCGATCGGGCGATCGGACAAATTAGCTTATGCTTCAATTCGGTTCGGTATTGGCCGGTTCAATACCGAAGCCGAAATAGATGCAGTCGCCGAACACGCGATCGCAACTATTCAATCTCTCCGACAAGCTCAAAAAGTGATGAGTTAGAAAGTATTGGTGTCAACTTAAGCCTAAAACCCACTGTCTCTCTCATTTTTATCAAAGTCTCGATCCCCCTAAATCCCCCTTAATAAGGGGAGTAGGGGTTGACTATGAACATACTCTTGTCCCCCCCTTATTAAGGGGGGCTAGGGGGGATCGGGAAGATGAAAAAAAGTCATTTAGTTACTTAGAACCAAACACCTCGCGCACCCGATAAATCGGTTTTCCCTGCGACTCGTGATAAGTCCGCATCATCACTTCAGCCAGCAAACCAAAACAAAATAACTGTACGCCAGTCAACAGCAAAACCACAGCCAAAATCAGCAAAGGACGGTTCCCAATAATTTGGCCAAAACCCAATTTTAAGACTGTCAAATAAATCCCTAAAACCGTTCCCAACGTCATAGAAGTCAGTCCCAAAAGTCCAAAAACGTGCATCGGTCGAGTCAGGAACTTTTTCATAAAAGAAATAGTTAACAAATCCATCAACACCCGAAAAGTCCGCCAAATTCCGTACTTACTTTGACCGAAACGGCGGGCGTGATGGCGCACAGGCAGTTCTGCAATTCTCGCCCCTTCAATAAACGCCAAAGCAGGCAAAAAGCGGTGCAATTCCCCGTAGAGATTCAAGTCTGCTACCAACTCGGATTTATAAGCTTTCAAAGAACAGCCGTAGTCGTGCAAAGTTACGCCTGTAACGCGACCAATTAACCAGTTAGCAATTTTAGAAGGAATCAACCGGCTAATAGTATTGTCTTGCCTATTTTTGCGCCAGCCGCTAACTAAATCGTAGCCTTCATCTAACTTTGCCAACAATAGCGGAATATCAGCCGGATCATTTTGCAAATCGCCGTCTAGGGTAACAATAGCACGACCGCGAGCGCGATCGAAACCTGCCGACATGGCAGCAGTTTGCCCGTAATTGCGGCGCAAAATTACAGCACAAAGGTCATCGCGAGTGCTGGCTAACTGCTGGAGAAGTTCAGCAGAACCGTCCTTAGAACCGTCATCTACACAAATAATTTGATAGCTGAGTCCAGAGGGTTGGATAGAAGAGGCGATCGCCTCAATCAAATGAGGCAAACTTTCCACCTCATTATACACCGGCACCACCACCGAAACATCGAGAACAACCTCAGCCTCAGCTTGCTGTCTCGCCAATTTTTCCAAAAATAATGCAGCGTCCATTTTTTTATTCGATAATATCAGTAATCATTAGTCATTAGTCATTAGTTAACAGTCAACAGTCATTAGTCATTAGTCATTAGTTAACAGTCAACAGTCAACAGTCATTAGTCATTAGTTAACAGTCAACAGTCAACAGTCAACAGTCAACAACTAATTAGGTTGATAACTTGCCACAACTTTACCATATCCCCGCAATTGCTGGTAATAAGCTTGACTGACTCGATCGCCATCCTCCGACAAAACATCGATACCGATACCGTTGCGACCTTGTGCTTGTCCCGAACTGTGAATGTAGCGATTATCTCCGAGATATAATCCTACATGAGTGGCTTTTTCGGGCGTACCAAAAAATACTAAATCCCCCGGTTCTAAAGCACTGATACTAATAGGTTTAGTAAAAGCTTCCTGCTGATAAGCATCCCTCGGCAACCAGATGCCCGCAGCCACAAAAGCAGCTTGCATCAAGCCCGAACAATCATAATTGGGCCCGACTGTACCGCCCCAAAGATAATAATTGGATTGGTTCATAGCCTCGCGAGCGAAAGTAATTACAATTGGTAATTTTTCCTTGATTTGGGCCTCAGAAAGCACCAGAGGATGATACACTGTTTTTGCCACATCGAGCAACTCAACATCTCGAATATCCAGCCATCCCGGATAATCATCTTCGCACAGTCGCACCATCACAGCCGTTGTATCCCCCTCAACAACCGAGTCTATGGCATTTCTCCCCCCCTTGATAAGGGGGGGCTGGGGGGGGTCAACAACTCGCAAATGCCGCCCTAGGGCTGCTTGAGTTGCCAATCGATCGCACTTTGGGGAATCGTAAATATTTATGTGCGATCGCGCCCGGTACTCCACAACATCAGATAATTGATAATTGGCCATTGCTAATTGCTCATTGTTTGCTGTTAATTGTTCGCATTTATTGTTCGCATTTAACGATAGATTGCCATTAGCTGCTAGCCGTTAACCGTTAACCGTCAGCCATTAACCATGACATTTTTTCACAAAGACGAACAATTAGAAACCCTCGGCAGTAGCATTATAGACTCCGCATTGTCAGAATTTACAGGATTAAGTGGCGATAGTATAGCCATTACCTGGATAGTCTACGATCCGCCGGTGCGAGTCAATACAGGCGGCGCGCTGAGTGCAGAAGAATTTTGGAAGTATCAACCGCGAGGTTTTAGCGCTAGAGCTTCCCAACGAATTTATCCCGCCAGCATCGTCAAATTATTCTACCTCGTTGCCATCTGGGAATGGGCGCAAAAAGGCATGATTCAAACATCGCCCGAATTAGAACGCGCCGTCCGAGATATGATAGTTGATTCCAGCAACGACGCCACCAGTTTAGTAGTAGACGCCCTCACCGGCACCACCAGCGGCCCAGAATTATCACCCGCGCCCTTTGAAACTTGGAAACAGCAGCGAAACATCGTCAACCGTTACTTTCAATCATTGGATTGGCCAGAATTAGAAAATATTAACGTCAATCAGAAAACCTGGTGTGACGGCCCCTACGGTCGCGAGCGAGCAGTTCTGGGAGAATTAATGGAAAATAGAAATATGCTGACCACAAATGCAGCGGCGCGTTTGCTGCACACTATAATCGGCGGCGTAGCTGTTTCTGCCCAAGCATCACAAGAAATGATGGGTTTAATGAAACGCAGTTTAGACCCAGCAGAATTAGAGGCAGATCCCGAAAATCAAGTTACAGGTTTTTTAGGTGGCGGATTGCCAGAATCAGCAAAATTGTGGTCAAAAGCGGGACTGACAAGTCAAGTTCGTCACGATGCTGCTTATATTGAAATATCGGGTTTGCGGCCGTATTTGTTGGTTGTATTTACCGAGGGGAAAGAGAATAGCAAGAATGAAGAAATTTTGCCATTTATCTCGCGGCAATTTGTCGAAGCGATGAAGACATTGAATTAGATTTAGTAGTTGATTATTGCGGCTAGACTAGACTTGAACTGCAAAAATAATTGGGACGGGCTAGAAGCCCATCCCACAATAAAATTTTGTGGGATGGGCTTCTAGCCCGTCCCAAAATTTGATTAAAAGGAATTTTTTCCTAGAAGCTCTAAAACGGAGAGGGAGGGATTTGAACCCTCGAAGGATGTTAACACCCTTAACAGATTAGCAATCTGCCGCTTTCGACCACTCAGCCACCTCTCCAAGATGACAGTAACTAACTATAGCACACACATCTTATTTTTGCCAACCCCTAATTTAAAAATTCCTCAATCCCTTACTCTGTATACTTTTCGCGACCTCAACCTCCAGCCTATTCCCCAAAGCCCCTCGCCTTCAAGTGCTTTTCCCAACTAAAATTGGAACTCAAAAAGAACCTCTTAGTATACAAATACCCCAAGCGGTACAGGTGAGCCTTGCGATCGCCATCGAGATTAAAGTCCGTCGTCGTCACCCCAGCATCAGTCACATCAATATTAATCACCCTGCCTTTATCCATTTCCCGCTGGTGATAGCGGTCTCTTGCTTTCATCATCGTTCGGAACATCGCCGCCAGCATCGACAGCGGAGTATCAATCTTAACTTTAGTCTCAATTCCGGTATCGACTAATCGAAACCCAAAGGTAAACCAGCGCGGCATAGCAGGAGTCGCACCGACGGATTGTTTGTCATAAATCCACAGGGGGAAATTGCTCAAAATTCCGCCATCTACAATTAAGTCATCGCCGAGTTTTCCAGGTTCAAAAAATAGCGGAATACTCATCGACAACCGAACGGCTTCAGCCACGCTAAAATGTTCAGCACTTTGGAGTCGCAACTGCTCGTACAAAGGATCGGAATCCGTCGATTCTCGTCGGTGTAAGTCGTCGGGCAGCACCAACATTTCACCGCGAGTCAGGTTGGATACTACTACTTTTAATTCCCGGTCTTTTACGATTTGTTTGACATCGGCAAAAGTGTGCAAGTTACCTCGACCGAGCATTGCTTCCAGCCACTGCCGGAAGGGCTGCGCCGAATATTCTCCCATCTGACGGCTAACTGTTAGGAAAAGCAGCGTCCAAGCAGGAGATTGCAAGTCGTCGGCGGGGTCGCCGTTTAAAATTAGAGGACTGTTTTTTTTAGTTAAAAATATGCTGTAATCGAGCTGTCCTAAAATTTCCTCTAAGTCATCTATTGACAAGTCGGTTGCCAATACTGCTGCAGTAATTGCACCTGCGGAAGTGCCGGCCAATTTTCGCCAGTTGATGCCCAAATCGCTACAACACCGGAGTGCTCCTAAAAACGCAACTCCGCGCACGCCGCCGCCTTCAAAAACCCCGTCGGCATAGATGTGACCGTTTTCGTCGGGAGGGGGAAATTTGCTGAGAATTGTTTGTTTTTCGGTGGCAGTGATTCTGACACCGGGTTCTTGCAAAATTTGCTGGGGATACCACTTGCTCATGGGAAATACCTCGGATCAATTTTGGGTTTTAGATTTGAGATTTATATCTATTGTTCTTGATTGTTGTCGGCATCCATTGCCTCTTTGACGTATTGTTGAACTTGCGATCGCACTTGTTCGTAGGCCACCGACGCGCACCAAGGTCGGAGAGATAAAATAGTTGTATCGGGAGTAATCTCGGCCACCAAACAAGTCGGGGGCGGATTCTCCAACACCAGCGGGTGAGAGTGGGCAATTTCTAATAACTCAGCTACAGTTGGACGAATTGGCCGATCGCCAATATCAATCTTCAAGTCTACTCGCCTCGTTCCCATTGCCGTTGTATTTTTCAGTGTACCGTTAAACAACTGATTGTTCGGGACAATAATTTTTATGCGATCGTCTGTCACCACCGTTGTTGAAAAAATCCCGATGCTGTCCACCACTCCCTTAACATCGCCAGCTTCAATCCCATCCCCGACTTCAAAGGGCCGCAAACTAATCAACATTACCCCAGCAGCAAAGTGCGACAAAGTATTTTGCCACGCCAAACCAATGGCTAAACCCGCCGCGCCCACCACCGCAACCACACTGGTAGTTTGAATTCCCAACTGACTCAAAGCGGCGACTACTCCCACTACCAAAATCGTAATTTCAGCAGCTTGAACTAAAAATTTCCGCAGCGTGGCTTCGGTGCGACTCAGTGCACGGCGAGTCACGCGGCCCGCAAAGCCGATCGCAAATCGCGTAATTAACAAAATGCCGATCGCCCACAGCAGTTGAGGTACAATTTTAAACCCCAATTCTACGAATTTTTTCGAGAATTCTTGGGCTACTTCCAAGGCTTGTGTTCTTTCTGCATTTAGCTGAGAATAGAATGTTTGGGCTATTGGTAAAAACGTCTGAATAACTGTCATGTTAATTTGGAATTGGGAATGGGAAATTGAAAATTGCAGTCTCAGTCTTATCGCTTATTCCGAGAGTCCGACAGGGGTTGAAAACCCTGTCTCATAGCTAAAGTCCTCTAAAAGAGGACTAATACCCATTTAATGTGAATTTTCACATATCTCGCTCCCCCTCGCATACCCCCTACTCCCCCTTAATAAGGGAAGTAGGGGTTGACTTTGATCGGAATCTTGTCCCCCCCTTAGTAGGGGCGGTGCTAAGAGTGCCCGCCCTCTTGGCTAGGGGGGATCGGATTCTATGTAGCCTCATAAAAATTGGTATAAAGTCGATAATTTTATCCTTCAAACTCTTGAGTCGGTTTTAACCGACTTTAGCTATGAGGCAGGGGTTTAAACCCCTGCCGGACTATTGTTAACAGTTTACTGCTACGCGGGGCAATCGGTGTTTAAAACCGCAGAGAATTTCCCACGAAATAGTTCCTAAAGTCGCGGCCCAATCGTCAGCAGTAATGTGATATTCCCCATCTTTGCCCAACAGCGTCACCACTTCGCCGACTTCTAAATCGGGAATATCAGTTACATCCAGCATTAATTGATCCATCGTCACCGCGCCCACTTGCCGCACGAACTGACCCCTGACTAAAACCTGCATTTTATTAGAAAGATTGCGCGGAATACCATCTGCATAGCCGATACCAATTACGGCAATCTGTGTCTGCCGCTGAGCTATAAATTGATAGCCGTAACTTACGCCGGTTCCTGCTTCAATTGTTTTCACCTGGGTTACTCTAGCTTTTACCTGCATTGCGGGCTTCAAATTGGATCTCGACTGCAAGTGAGGAGCTGGATATAGACCGTAGGTAGCTAAACCGACTCGCACTAAATCGTAGTGCAAATCCGGGTCAGCGAGGGCGGCAGCAGAGTTTGCTAAGTGGAGGCGAGGGGGGTTAATTCCTGCTATTTTAATTTGCTCGATCGCCTGTTGAAACCGCTGGTGCTGGTCTCTCATAACTGTGGGGTCGGGACTGTCTGCAGTCGCCAAGTGAGAGTAAATACTGGCTAATTTTAAATTTGGCAACCGCTTGACTAATTGCACAAATTCTGTTGCTTCCTGCCAGGGCGTACCCAAGCGAGACATTCCCGTATCCAACTTAGCGTGAACTGGCAAAGATTGGTTAAGACCAGC
Source organism: Microcoleus sp. B5-D4 (assembly GCF_036705145.1). Classification (NCBI taxonomy): domain Bacteria; kingdom Bacillati; phylum Cyanobacteriota; class Cyanophyceae; order Oscillatoriales; family Microcoleaceae; genus Microcoleus; species Microcoleus sp. B5-D4. The sequence continues at coordinate 25,603 of NZ_JAUBTV010000056.1, forward strand.
GAGAACTTCCGAAAAAATTAGGGCTTGTTTGGCAGTACAAATAGTCGGCTGCAAGTGCCATTGGGCGATCGCCTTTACCTGTTGGGCTGTATGGGTTGCCCCCAACAGCAAAATCGGCGCTTCTATCCCAGCTTCTCGCAATTCTATTCCTTCGGGAATTGTCGCCACTCCCAGCCAACTAGCACCTGCTTGCAATGCTGTTTGACTGACTGCAACAGCACCGTGCCCGTAAGCATCCGCTTTCACAACGGCCATCAGTTCCGTGTGGGGAGATAAGCGATTTTTAAGCTGTTTTACATTGTGAGTTAAAGCTGCTAAATCGATTTCTACCCAAGCCCGCTGGCATAGTCCCCCGTCACCTTCCCACAGCAAAGTCTGGCGGGATTCTTTTGTCGTTGATTCTGCGGTTGTTTGTTCCCCACTCCACATTGTCGATCGCTCCTACTTGCTTACACCATTAAAAACTGCTCTCAAAACTGCTAGGATATTTTACCCTAAGTTTGATTATAAGATTTTTCCTTTAATCAATGTTATACAAGTTTGAAAAAAGAATGCAACGGTCGGCAAGCTGCAAACCCATATTCCATAAGTCATTCCCCATCTAAAATCTAAAATCTAAAATCTAAAATCTAAAATCTAAAATGGTATTAACTGGTGTATCATAGCACCAAAAATACCCGGTAAAAACTATGGACGGACTAGCCTACCTACATTTAGCTAAAACTTGGGAAACGGCTACAAATCAGGCTTTCAAGGGCGGGCAAGATGCCCAACCCCTACTCCCCACAAACAACAACTTAAACTCTTGTGGAACAGGCATCTTGCCTGTTCATGAAAATGGTACAAGATGTCTGCTTCAAAGAACTAACTCAAAAATGCACCTAAAGTTAGCCTCTGCTCCTTTACTTTTCTTTACGATCGCTCTCACAATTTTAAATTTAGTCAATCCCGCACTCGCCATCAAAAAAGGTGATTCAGGCCCCCAAGTAGCCCAACTTCAGAAAACTCTACAAAACGCAGGCTATTTTCGCGGTAAGGCTACAGGATTTTACGGTTCTCTCACCCAGGCTGCTGTGAAAAAGTTTCAAGCAGAGAACAACCTGAAAGTTGACGGAATTGTCGGCCCTAAAACCTTGTCAGCGCTGAAAGGTAAGCCGGAAGAGGGGAGTATTGAAGCTGCGGAAAAAATCGCGCCAAATGTCGATCGACCTTCGCCATCTCCTACCGCCACAGAAAACACAAACGAAGTCGAAGATAAAACTAAAACTCAGCCCCCAGAACCTCTATTTCAAGAACCATCTTTGCCACCTTTTAAAACTGAAAATTCCGAGGATAAAAAAAGTGAATCACCAACCACAAGGCTAGTAAATCCTCCCGACAACACTCAAGGAAAAATGACCTTGAAAAAAACAATTTACGGCAACATCTCGCCAAAATCAATAGTTTATTCGGGAGACGGCTTGTTTTTTGCTCAAAACATGATGTACCGTCACACCATCACAGTTTACGACAGGAACTTTAAATTAGTCAAGACTATTCCCGATACAGTAAACTTGTCGAAGTTCGGCTTTTCTAAATTCAAAGGCAATTATAAAGGATCTCCCGTAGAAGCCGCTTTTTCAACTGATGGCAAATATGCCTACGTCTCCAACTACAAAATGTACGGTTCTGGGTTTAGCAATCCGGGAACCGACAGGTGTTCTCCAGCCGCAAAACACGACCAAAGTTTTCTGTACCGCATCAATACCAAAACTTTGAAAATAGAAAAGGTAATTCCTGTAGGTGCAGTGCCGAAATTCAATGCTGTTTCGCCTGACAATCGCTTCGCCCTGGCTAGCAATTGGTGCAGTTGGGATTTGAGCATAGTTGATATCAATAAAAATATCGAAATCGAGCGGGTGAAACTGGGTGCATATCCTCGCGGTATTGTTGTTACTCCCGACTCAAAAAATGCCTATGTTGCCATCATGGGTTCTTCCGACATTGCGAAAGTAAATCTGATAGACTTTTCGGTAGAATGGCTGAGAAATATTGGCAATGCGCCGCGTCATTTGACGATAGATCCTAACGGAAAGTATCTTTATGCCACTTTAAATGGTGAAGGAAATGTGGCCAAAATTGACCTACAAACTGGTAAAGTGGTGGACAAAGTTTCGACAGGAAGAGCACCTCGCAGCATGACAATTTCCGATCAGGGAAAACTACTTTATGTGGTGAACTATTTCTCGAATACTGTTAGCAAAGTTAGGACGAGCGATATGAAAGTGCTGCAAACAGTGAAGGTTAATTCAAGCCCGATCGGGATTACTTACGATCCGGAAACTAATCAGGTTTGGGTAGCTTGCTATTCGGGCAGTATTATGGTGTTTCAAGATTAATTTAGCTTGTTTCTATGTTCACTCAAGCGTGGACTAAGAAAGAAGGACTAAAGTCCTTACTACAAAATGGTTCGGAGTGAGAACTTTAGTCCTCAGAATTAAGGCGGTAGCAAAGGTGACGATGCCTTTGCAACCGAATTTCATATCAATTACGAAGCTTTTAGATTAATTTTGTGCAAACTTATAAAAAGACAATCGATATCTTTACTACGAGGTACTAACTTATCTTTTCCAGTTAAGAGATGTTGTGTGATTAGTGGTGGAATGGGAAAGCAAGCTTTAATTTTAGTATCTTTAGCTTGAGGGCAATAAATTTCAAAATCATCTCGATTACTTACTTGTTCTTTCAATCGATCGATTATGGTGGTGTTTTGGTTATAGTTACATAAATCAATAATTATTATTACACCACCTACAGGTATTTCATTAAGCAAAAAATTGAGATTTGTTTGAACTGTAGATATATTATAAATTTCATTCAAACAATTTTGAAAAATGAACATTTGGCTTTTTTGAATTGTTGTTTTGATTGAGTGAAGAGAATTAGATTCGCATAAATCTAGGTAATTACTATTTAGCTTTAAATCTCCGGACCAGTATTCCGGTATCACAAATTTTTCGGTAATATTTCTGCTTAAAGTCCATTCCTCAGAAGCAATATCATATACATTAACAGTTAATTTTTTAATGTTTTGATACTTATCTGATAAGTATTTACTTAAACCTACGATTTCTGGACAGGGCCCTGCACCAAATAAGCATACTTCTAGCGTTTCATTTGTTAGATTCTTTAATAAATTTTGAGCGTGTATCATTTCTAATATTTGAAAATTCATGTACGCATAATGGGGATAATAACGCATTAAATAAACTGCTTGAATTGACGGCTCCGAATAATTTACTTTAACCTGATTCGATCTATAAGAATACCACAATTCTTCTGCGGGTTTTTGTAATGATTGTAAATAGTTTTCAAAGCTTCCCTGGTTGTTTTTGTGATAAAAGTATGTCGAATTTTCTAATCCATCTAAAATGCAATTGTACAATATTGTCTTTCTTGTCTTTTTGATTGGTTTTGCTACTTCAGTTTTAACAGGAATTTGAGGTTTAATTTTTATGTCTTGAATTTTAGGATTAGCAATTACATTGTGCAGACTTTCTCGCTGTATATTGAGAGATTTAACCTCTTCTTTAAGCCGCTCTACTTCGCTCACAATTGAGTTGTATTCTGCTTCAATCGTGGTTTTTGATTTAGTTTTGCTATCAATTGCCTGTACAAGTTTTATTCTTTTATTTTTCAGGCTTAAAATCTGATTTTCAATGCTTTTTAAATTTTCGGCATGGCTGCGGATATTTTCAAGTTCTCGGTCAGATTTTTTGCTTAAAACGAAGGCACTACTAAGGGTGCTAATTGTCGCTATACCACCGATGGCAGCACTTTTAGGAATATTTTTTTCTACTGCTATACCCAAACAAAAAGCAATACTAAAGCTTAAGGTTCCTAATAAAAGTAGATTTTTCATAACTCACTTAACCCTGATTTGATAGCAGCGATGAAATTTTATTTTATTTATTTTAAACTGGTTTGATAACTCTAAAAGTTAGATTGATTCTTGGTTCCACAAATTTAGAAGTTTTAGGGATTTGATGTTGCCAGCAATGCTGGGTTTTACCTTTCATCAACAGCAAACTACCATTGAGCAAATTAATATCAATTTTGTTGTCTTTTGAGATTTTATGCTTTAAGGAAAATCGGCGAGTTGCCCCAAAGCTAATTGAGGCTATAATCGGATTTTCTCCTAATTCTGGCTCGTCATCGCTATGCCATGAAACGCTATCTTTACCGTGACGGTATAGATTGAGAAGAACGCTATTAAAAGTAACTTCTGATATCTCTTCAGCCTTTAATTTAATTAATTTGAGTGTGGGAGTCCAAGGATCTGGATGCTGTTCGATGCCGGAATATGTATAGGATTTGCCTTCATCTCCATACCAACCTGTAAGTCGGGGTAAAGGTATCTTTTTTCCATAAAAATGAATAATATCCTGTTTCCAGTTAATACTAGAATATAAATCGGAAAAAAGACGATCGCTTTCTTCGATACTAAAAAAATTGGGATAAAATATCACTTCTCCATCAGTATCAATAACTACTGTTTCTTGAAGATCGCTGCTATCTAGCTGATTATCCCCAAGTCTTATCTGATGATACATAATAATTGCCTCAAATCGAATCAATGAGTGTGGAATGATGATTTGGCATGATTCCTGTGATTTTAACATCGATCTCAACTGCCCGCAAACCCAAGAAACCGGGTTTTTGGCTGATTCTGTCAGCTATGAGGAAGTATTGTCGCAAAAAAACCGGTTTCTGACGGCCGGCAAACCCAAGAAACCGGGTTTTTGGCTGATTCTGTCAGCTATGAGGAAGTATTGTCGCAAAAAACCCGGTTTCTGACTACCCGCAAGCCCAAGTCAGACTAATAGAAAAAAGAAGGGCTTCAGTCCTCTAATTACTGTCGCACAACATACTCAGAAGACTTAGCAGGTACTTGCCCTTTTTTGGCCATAGCTTGGTAAATCATGGCTGCTACTTCAGCGCGAGTTGCTGTTCTATTAGGCTGCAGAAGTGCGCGCTTCGGGTGGTTGACCACAATGCCAGCTTCTGTGGCTGCTGCTACTTTGTTAACTGCCCATTTCGGCACTTTTTTCCTGTCTGTATAAACCTGTAAAGTTTTGCTGGCTTTTGTTGAGGGTTTCAGGCTCAAACCGCTCGCTAAAGCTGTGATGACTTCCACGCGGGGAATATTTTTGTCGGGACGGAACTCATTGTTTGGGTATCCTTTAAGATATCCAGTTTTGACGCTGCGGTCGATCGCAGGAGCGACAGGACTCTTGTCTTTTACGTCTTTAAAATCAATGGGTTTTCGGATCGGCTCTTTGTCGTCGGACATTCGCTGAACCAAGCGCGCTAGTTCTGCTCGCGTCATCGGTTCGTCGGGACGAAATTTGTTGTCCGTGAAATCAGTAAAGATTTTCCGATCGACTAAAGCGACAATGAACGGACGCGCCCAATATTTGTCAGGAACATCGGAGAATCTAACGGGCCCAACTTTGGGTTTATCAGCTTTCGGTTTGGTAATTGCTGGATTGGGAGTCGATCGCGCAATTGGCTTGGGAGGAACAACGATTACACCCACCGGAGGAGTTGCCGGTAAAATCCGCCCTAAAGGTGCAACAGGTGCGACATCCGGTTTTGACGGAACGGGGGTTGCAGCGGGCGATCGCAAATCCGAATTTGGCGATTCTGGCGTTAATATTCCCGGAGTCGCGGGCGTAACAGCAGGCTGAGAAAAAACGGCTGGAAATTGCCAATTTCTGGCATTCAATCGATCGGGATTTTTACCTGTTACCCAAAATAAAATTGCTCCCATCGTGCCGAAGGCAACCAAGATAGCAATCAATTCATCCAATCCTAGAGGATTTCTTTCCCCTGACGGGGGTTGTGAAGAAGACATATTGTCACCTACATACTAATGTAGAAATTAAATCACATATTTTTTGGGTCTGGTAGTGACTGAAATAAATAAATCAACTATTCCAAAGTTCTCACTGTTAATACTTGCGGGGGCGTAGAATCGGGAGGATAAATAAAATCAATTTTTACCGATTGCGTTTCTGTCGCAGCTAACCTCAACTTTACCATCGGTTCCACAACTTGACCGAAACGGTGCCACAAATGCACGTAGCGAGTTACATCGTAACCTCCATCATCTCGGTAGCGCAGCCGCACAGTACCTCGAAAATAGGGAAAATCTAGGGAAGGTTGGCGAAATCGCAATCCATTTTTTGAGAGTCGATCTTCTTTTAAAGGCGTTTCCAAACTCACCGCTACCGTTTGCGGTTTTTGGGCAGTGTTATGCAGTGGCAAAATCAGATTGTAGTGTACGCCGTAATTGCCGTGGGCTTCGTAAGCGGTGTCGGGATAGCGCGCCAGCATTTTTCCTGCTTGCACTTGTTGGGTTCCCAAAGTGCCCCCGCGCAAGGTAGAGATCGCATAGGATATCGCTTTTCCAGTCTGGGGAATTGCCAGATTTTTAGCATCGCGATCGACTAATTCCGCTTCCCATCCCGAACCTTGCTGCACCCCTGCCACGCGGCCGTAAATCAGGCTTCCCGAAGTCGCGTCGGGGGGAGTCGGGGTTTTGTCGCGGGGGCCTGCCAAACCGCCATTATTCAGCAATTGCTGCCATTCTTCCAGAGTTGGCGCGCGCTCGCCCCCATCAGCATTTTGAGGTGCATACATTGCCAAAGTTGCGGCGTAAACCTTGCCGCTACTTTTGAGCCGCACAAAGGTAGAACGACCATTTATCGGCGTTTCCAGACCCCGCACGGGAATAGGGCGATTCATCAACAATGCGGTTTCTCCCGGTGCAATCAGCAGTTTTGCGGGAAAATCCGGCTGCCGCATTCCCCGCAAAACGTTATCGACAGCGCGAATCCCAGGGCCAGAATATATTTCGCCGTTGGGAGTCTCACTTAGTGCTGGTTTTTGTTTGAACGGTGCGTCTGGTTCCATCAGGTAACTGGCAGCCTGCAACACTTCCACCGTCACGGGTTCGGAGCCGGGATTGTAGAGCAAAGCTGCGATATACAAAGTGCGTAAATTTGCCGGAGTGTGAGAAAAATGGTGAGCAAACAGGTTGAATTGCCCTTGAAAGGCAAAGTTCAGGTGAGCTGCGGGGACTTTTTTGCCGTCTGGGGGAAACGTTGAAAGCAAAATGCCTTCTTTTTTGACCCATTCGGGACTGTTGCTGTTGAAGAGGGGGATGTTGTCGAGTTTTCCGGGGAGCGATCGCACTTCCGTAGCTTGTACAATTTCTGCGGGTGCTGGTTTTGCGGGAACAGATTGTACGGGTTTTTTGACGTACAACAATCCGCCGACTGCACAAAGGACGATCGTAGAAATGCCAGCAATTCGAGAAAAGAGATTTGGTTTCTGAATCATGAAAGTTAACTGTCAGCCCAATCTCTGTACATCTTCCACCGACAGCGACAGCGCCTGAGCCACTTGCTCTACGGTTAAACCCATTGCCAGCAGTTGGGGAATCGCATCCCGTTGGGTTTGTTCTGCGCGATCGGCCCTTTGGCGTTCCTGTTCGGTATGGAGGCGTTCGAGTCTAGCTTGTTCGCTACCAGTTAACAACAAATTACCCTGATTATCCCACCAACGCAACCATCGCTGATGCTGATTTTGATAGCTACCTTCCCACACACCTAACTCTACTCCCATCAGGTCGATCGGATGATGTCCGCGATCGTTCGGTTGCAAACGGCGATAACGAGTATTCACCCAGTTATAGACTTCCAATTCACTCGTTTTAATGATGTAAATCGCATAGTAAGGAATGCGAATAATCTGCTCGTATACCCAAAACTTTCCTGGTTTCTGGTTGACACCTTCTGGTAAGCGAGATAAGGCAGTATTGTTTCGTTCTTCAGAGCCATTACCACTAGCAAATTCGATCGCAATCAATGGCACAATATACTCGCGCCAAATCACGTAAGAGCGGCGAATTTCCCCATCTATTAGGGGCGGAACGTTGGGAACGTAGAACCAGTCAGGTGCTTCGGCTCCCTTTTCTGGAGGGTCGGTTTCGCGCCAGTAAATGCCGCTATCTTGCCCGATCGCATATTGTCCGTCGGGGTGAAGGGTTTGCAGTGTAGTTTCCAGGGAGTCGGTGAGTAGAATACTCTGGGGATGTTCTTGGAAGTTTTTCACAAACGTGCCGTCGGAGTCAGGTAGTTGGGTGTGATCGGGAAAGGCGGGAGGTAAGGTTGTGGGGTTGAGGCTTTGGGTCATGTCAGCTATCCGATCGTGAAAGGACAGATGCTTTATTTAAGTATAGCCATTTTATATGGAAAGGCTTTAAACTGTTTAATACGCTCTCTGTCTATCGTTTAACTAGAGGTGTGACCATGCCGTTAATTGCCAAAATCGCAAGCACTAACGAACGAGTAGACATTACAAAATTGAAAAATCCTCGTGCTGAACTGCAAGCAGGTGACTTAGTATGTCAGCTTTGTGGTAGTCCGATGATTATTAAGCAAGGGATGATCAAAAAACCTCATTTTGCCCACAAAGCAGAATGCACAAGCGATTACCAAAGCCATCCAGAAAGTCCTGAACATCTTGCAGGGAAAGAGTTGATAGCAAAAACTCTCAAGACAGAACTGCCAGAGTACAGCCTTGCCGAAATAGAATATGAGTTTCCTATTCCTGAAGTAAGGCGGATTGCTGATGTTGTAGCAAAGTTTCCTAACGGGTGGATAGTCGCTCACGAGTGCCAACTAGCTTCAATAACAGTTGAAGAACTTGAAAAACGAACAGAGGATTACTTATATGCAGGAGTTGACGTTATTTGGTGGCTTGGCAAAGCTGCAAATACCAAATCCAATCTCGATTGGTCTCACTCAAAGTTTGGATTTGCCCTCGTACTCAATTACGACCAATTGTCCGCCCACGCTCAAGGAAGTCAAGATGGAGTTAAAGTGGGTTTACTCTAGGTTAAGTGAAGGTTATTGGTATGACAATCAAAAAAATGAACGCTCTGGCAAAATGCTTGATCTCTTCGATCTCTTTATGACTAACTTAGAATTAGAAAAACGGCTAAATGAAAGAAAACCTACTGCAAAAGTTATTGAGACGCTATATATTTTTCGCTGCCTTTACATTCAAAATAATGAATGGCAGAGATTTGACCTAACTATTGAGCAGTCTGGACTGGCGATTTTAGATAAGATTATCAACTCTTGTTTCGATCGTTTTGGAAGCTCTGTCAAGAAGTTTGAACTGGGTATTCAATATTATTATGAATTTGATTGTGGTTTGGCTTCTGGTAAATCTCCTTGGCTGCACTACACTACGGATTTGATGCTTAAGCGATGTTTAGAGATTTGGCCAAAAATTAAACCCGATCAAATTAAGCGAGGGTTAGCGCTGCAAAAGCGCGGTGAACCGTCCGTAAATGGTCATATTGGATCGCTCAATGCGAAGAAAGCTATAAAAAAAGAAAAAGAAGAAAAAAAAGAGGGGTATGGGGCTGATGAATATTGGGTGGTGGAAAATCCAGAAGCACTGAAACCCTGGCGTGGTGAACTTCTACCTAAAAGTGGTATCGAGGCTGCAAAAAGAAGGGCGCATGAGTGGCAGTTGAAACGTACAGGCACATCTCATAAATAATAGCGATATCTCTTACTTTGCATCCTTTGCGGTTGAAATTTTTCAAAGAGATCGTCCGATTTTATCATCAGGAATTGAGGGCAAATGATTTACAGCCCTGGCCTAAATTGCTGACGATAAATCCAGAGTGGAATCCTCGAATTAGCAATGATCGAAGGCCAGGATACATTTGGCCTGAGTTTGAAACATGATATTCTTAACGCCTTCTGCCGCCAAAAGAACGACTGCGACTCGGTTGACGAGAATTCCTGCCACTACCAAAACTCGGACTCCGCCTTTGCTGGGGGGAATTTGAGTTGGGCGATCGCCTCAAAGTGCTGCCACCGTAACCCGAACCGGTCGATCGATTGCCATTTGGCCGTGCTGAGGGTCTTACTGGCTGGTTGTATGTGGGCGATCGCAAGCGGCCAGTCGTCCTTAAAACTTGACGGTTTCTCACAGCCGGAGGCGGAGTTTGGTAGCGAGTTTGATATTGGTTAACAGCTTGGCCGTAAGTATTGCCATAGCCGCCATATCCTGTCATAATTCCCGGCTGATAGACTGGCGGCATATAATATTGCGGTCTAAATAACAAACTGCCGATCGCCTGACCGGCCACAGCTCCAGCAAACGGTGCCCAGAAGCCAGATTGCTGCCGCACTACTACGGTTTGTGGCTGACCTGTTTGAGGATTAGGAACAGTTTCGGTAACGTTGTGAACGTACTCAATTTTAAAATCTTCTGTCAAATGCAAAACCGCTTGATTGTTATCCACATTTAGATAACTTTTCTTGCCTGCCGATATTTCTTCATTTGTTAAGCGAGCCATTTGCAAATCCCTAGTGCGGTAAACTGGGGGACTGCCGGGGGGAGTATTCAGCAACATCAAACTGTATTCGCCATCAGCATCGTCGTAGGTAGCTTGCTGTACGGGATATTGGCCTTGAGCCAAGTTATTGTTTGGTGCAGGACGCACAGTGTTAATATTCGGATTTCCAGCAGGATTTGTAGAAGTTTGTGTGCGAGGAGAACCGCAGCCGGTTGCCGTCCACAAAAAAGTTAAAGCCATTAAATAAATTGTCAGTTTTCGCAGCATCATAAATAGTAATTGGGAATTGGGCATTGGGCATCGGGCATCGCGCATTGGTAGCAAATAACCCTTCGACTCCGCTCTGGGCACCGCAAATAACTAATAACTAATAACTAATTACTCCTTCCTTAAAGGGGAATAAGTTCGGGGAAATTGACCAACACTTGCTCGTTGGTAAGTTCGTCTCCCAACTGTGCGGGAGAAAAGTGAACTTGCACAGCTCGGAGCCTTTCTTGGTAATGTAAATTAATCAGGGCTTTTAAACCGACTTTCAGCGCACTGATGTCAGCAAGGTCAGTTTCTAGAGCAGGAACTTCGCCTTCATACGCAACTGTCAGCATCACCACCACATTTCTAGTTACCGGCAAAGACAAAGGAGAATTTTTATCGTAAACAGATGTACTGTATTGAGGCTCGCTGAGATAGCGATCGGCTGAATCAATGAAAAGTTCATCCACATAATCGCCCGCTTCGCCTTCATTCCAAAAAACATCGCCTTCATTGGCGGCTGATTGCCAGTAGTTATCGTACTGCAACAGGTGATTGCAAATTTCTACAAGACCTTCTCCTAAAACTGCTATGTCGCCATCAGCATCAATTGCTTGTCTGGCGGTGCGGTTGAGAACTCCTAACAGCGGTGCAACTTCTTCGCCTGTTAGGTGAACGAACACCCGGCAAACTGCCAATCTAGTTTGACCTGTAAATTGATTGAATCGATCGCGCCAAGCATTCATAATAACCGAGAATAGTAATCTGTAGGGCTATATTTCCCACCATAGCAGGGGATTTGAACTCTTGCCGTCTACCCTCAGATTGATCTGAAGAGTATTTTTAGCGATCGCCTCGGCTGCCTACTGTCTCGCTTTGACTCCTCTAATTTTATCGCAGTTTTCCATCGGATCAAATACAGTAGGAAAACGATACTGCCTTGTCGTGACTGGGAGCAGCGACTTTTAATAATTGGTATGAGATTGATGATTGTAGCAAGAGTTTTTTTAATTGATATTAATTCAGCGCTCGTTTGCTTTGCCGAAATATGAGATTGTGTGCGATCGATTCATCTGTCTATTGTTTGCAGTGCTTCGCGATCGCCATGACAAGAAATTGTAGGGTAGATAATTTAGACTCAAAAAACCTCCAATCTTGCAAGATTGGAGGTGCGCTAAGCGAATATGTTGGTTTGAGATAACTATTTGACGATCGCGCTTTGGACTTGTTCGATCGCAATTTCAGAACTCAACTCAGCAACTGGCGAAACCGGCAAATCCAGCTCGCCGCCTGGAGCTTCTGGGTGTTCGCGAACGACTGCAACCGCATTTGCTGACTCAGCTACAGCACCCGCCGGCGCCAAATCGAGCAATGCCGGAACTTCCAAGTGTCCAGAAACACCTGCATCTGCCATCGGAGCCGACTCTTCAAAAACTTCAAAATTATCGGTCATCGCAGCGCAAGCAGCAGAGGCGCGCTTGCCGGCACGGTAGCTCATGTAGGCCGCTCCGCCACCCAAAACTCCAGCCAAACCGAGGAAACCGAGAGCTGCTGTTTTGTATGATTTCCACGGATTAATGCGCTCCGAGCCGCCGGAACCTAGGAGGGTTGTCGCAGAACCAGATTTAGCAGCGCCAGATTTGCTGTAGGAACAGGGGAAAGCAGATGCGGCGTCACCTATGGCGATGCTGCTTGCGATCGCGACGACGGAAGCAATGCCAGCTAACACTTGAAACTTCTTCATGTTGCTCGGGAGATTGTAAAGGATAATTAAAAAATTAATGGTAACAGCTCTTTACAAAAGTATCAACTCTGCCCGCCGCCCATATCGAGGATCGATCGCAAAAGTCAGCTATAGCCTCACGCAATTCAAATTTAAAATTGCCCGCTAAAAAATCTGCCATGTTTGATATGTAAGCGTTTGGACTAAGACAGGGGTATAATTTCCAGTCAGGTGAGCCAAGAGTTCGATCGCGCCCAAATAAGAAAATCTGAGGTGAGACAGTAGAAAATTTAATTACAGAGCGGCAAACACTTGGTGACAAACTACTTTTAAGGCTACTTTTGTAAAGGCTTAGTTATTGGAATAACTCTTATTTTTATGACAGACAACGCGACTCAAGGCATTGAGCGAGCCCCTCGCCGATTGTTGGTGACGGGGGGGGCTGGATTTATCGGCTCGAATTTTGTCCATCACTGGTGCAAAAGCTATCCGGGCGATCGAGTAGTCGTACTCGACGCTTTAACCTACGCCGGAAACCGACAAACCCTGGCAACTTTGGAAGGAGGCGAAAATTTTCGGTTTGTGCAGGGTGATATTTGCGATCGTACCTTAGTCGATACCTTGCTCAAAGAAGAAAACATCACCACAGTCGCGCACTTTGCCGCAGAATCCCACGTTGACAGGTCAATTATCGGGCCTGCCGCCTTTGTTCAAACAAACGTTGTCGGAACCTTCACACTGTTAGAAGCCTTCCGCAAGCATTTTGAAGCAATTGATGAGGCATCTCTCAAAGCACAAATGCGCTTCCTCCACGTTTCTACCGACGAAGTTTACGGCAGTCTCGGTCCCGATGACCCAGCCTTCACAGAAACAACCGCCTACTCGCCGAACAGTCCCTACTCAGCCTCCAAAGCTGGCAGCGACCACCTCGCCCGCGCCTATTTCCACACCTACGGCGTCCCGACAATTATCACCAACTGTTCCAACAATTACGGCCCCTATCACTTCCCAGAAAAGCTCATTCCATTAATGTGCATCAATATGCTATTGGGCAAACCGCTGCCAGTTTACGGCGACGGTCAAAACGTGCGAGATTGGCTCTACGTTCTCGACCACTGCCGCGCTTTAGATGCCGTTATTCACCGTGGTCAGCCTGGGGAAACCTACAATGTTGGCGGCAATAACGAGGTAAAAAATATCGATTTAGTAAAAATGCTGTGTCAGCTAATGGACGAATTAGCTTCTGATTTACCCGCTCGTCCTTGCGAACAATTGATCGCATTTGTCAAAGACAGAGCCGGGCACGATCGGCGTTATGCTATTGATGCCACCAAAATTAAAACAGAGTTAGGTTGGACTCCCTCAGTAACAGTTGAAGAAGGTTTGCGACAGACTGTAGAATGGTACTTAGCCCATCGAGAGTGGTGGGAACCCCTGCTTTCGGAGGAATATCAAACTTACTACCGGAAAGTCTACTCTAACTAATCTCCTCCTGGACGCACCGGCTACAAAAAACCAGAACCAGTAAAAAACTGGTTTTCCAGCTCAAGAGTGCGTCCAGAAAGGTTTCTGTCTTGCCTTCAAACTTTACATTTAAACTCCCGGCGCAAAAACCCGGTTAGAGAAAGGAAAATCTTTCGTTAAGTGCGATCGACCCGAGTTAAAAAACCTGTTTTCTTTGGTCTTTGCTCCTAACTTCAGAATTAATTGGGTGCAGGTAACTATCACACACATTCGCCATTGTCAATCATTGTGAAGATTTAGTGAAAAATCATCCGAAACGTATAAATTCAAGTGTTTGTAGCTGATAATTTTAATAGAGTTACAAGAGTAAGCATTTTAGAAGCTTTTAGGAAAAACACAAAGCAGCAATGACCGAAATCAACTGGCTCAAGCACATCCAAGAACCTAAATACTGGCTGTTAGGCATCGCCTCCGGTTTGATTGCCCTACACCTAACTCTAACTTCCAGAACAAACGACACAGACCTATTCGGTACAATGTTACTGTTTTGGGGAGTCGTAGCATTTCTCATTTGGGAAAGGCACGAATCCTTAACTTTTGAAAGCGGAATTTTCGCCAGCTTATTTGGGACATCGTTAATTGCTTTAATATTGCTCAAAAGTTCGTCGATATCTGGATACGACTTCTTTATCAGAGCAACGCCTTTTTTGTCGGCAATTAGTCTCGCATTGCTGGCTTCCGGCACAAAAGGACTGAAACAATATTGGCAGGAACTTCTAATTCTTGGCTATACAGCTATTCCTCCAGGATTGATCGGAGTATTGGTTGATGTCCCCCAATTAACCGCTAAATTTTCAGCTTTCATCCTGCACTATGTAGGATTTGACGTGGTGCGAAAAGGGGTTTTTCTAATTCTGGAAAAGGGAAGCGTGGAAGTGAATCACGGCTGTTCCGGGGTGAATGCGATGCTACAATTGTTAGGACTAGCTCTGGTTTTCTTACTGATGTTTCCTACCACTACGGGTCAGAAAATTGTATTGCCATTCGTGGCAATAATTACTGCATTTGTAGTTAATGCCGCGCGAGTGGGTCTCCTAGCCGTGCTGGTATCGCTATCTCAACCCGCAGCATTTAAATACTGGCACGAAGGAAATGGTTCGGTAATATTTTCGATGATTGCTGTATTTATTTTCGGGTTATTCTGCTGGTTTGCAATTTTGAAAGACCAACCCCAAAATAAGGAAGGACAGAATTGCTAATGGCTATTACCTCTTGGAAACCACTTAGGCTTTCCCTGTTGGCTGTTACTTTGGGAGGGGTTTTGTTGGTTGCCGGAAAATTGGTTTTCTATCCCTCGGATGGCAAGCCTGTGGCCACCCCGTTTGAGTTTCCCGAGTCGGTGCCTTTAGCCGATTGGAAACTAAACAAGAGCGCGCCGATCGAACTTAGCGACAATTCAGAATTCAAAGCTGCCAGGAAATATGAATATCAAAAAAATAGCATGGCTCTAGAAATAGAGATGCGCTATGCGGTAGACACCATTGGGGCAGTGGAAGGTATGATGAGGGGACATACAGTTCTCAAGTCGTCTCCTGGTAAACTAGCATTGGCAAACATTCAAGGCGCGGGGTTTCACGGAATTTTGCAACAGCAAGATCGACTGTATTTGAGTTCGTGTATCAATCCTCGTGGCAGTGCTACAGTAACTTCCCAACAGTTTAGATATAATCGAAATACTCGCGATTGGCAGCCAAACCGTATTCTGTTTTGGTTGTTGGGTAGGGGAAATATTCAAGACCGGCGCTGTTTGTGGACTCAGATGTCTGTGCCTTTGGATAAAACAACTCCAGAAGATGCCAAAAAAATTCTAGAGAATGCTTGGGTTTCTTGGTATGAGTGGTGGCAGCCGCGATTCCCCGAGCCTTGACTCGATTCAGTCGATTTTAGCTTTTAGCTTTTAGATTTACTCCACAGGTGAATCGGGAAGCTGGGACAAAAGTCTAAAATGTTTGACTCTCCACGACTGTTGTCGGGGGCTTGTATCCGTTCTTGGGCGGCGTCAAGAGAGATTTTTCTTAACAACAACTCTGATTATTTTATGAATGACTTACAAGGCGAACAAGGTTTTTCTATCTACAGACTGCGTTGGATTGGCTACGGTCTATTAATTTTGTCTGTATTAGATACGATCGCAACTCTTATACCAGCAAATTTTGGCAATCGCCTCTGGGAATTGCAAACGATTGGGGCTGTAGTGGAACGGGTTCCCGTTCCTTTACTGGCAATGGCGCTGATATTTTTTGGCGAAGGGTACGACCGCAGAGGTTTGGAAGAAGTTTTTTTGAAGGTTTTGTCTTGGGTTTGTCTGCTGCTAGGTCTGGTTTTTCTGTTGATGCTGCCTTTGGGAATTTTTGGCACTATCTACGTCAACAACCAAAACAACCAGCAAATTACTACTCAAGCAAACCAACAATTAGCTCAGTTGCAGCAGGTGGAAGAACGGCTGAATAAGGGTAGTCCTGAAGATTTAAGGAATTTGGCGGGGGAACTTACTCGTTTGGGGGTACCAGCGGATACGCAAAACCCACAGCAATTGAAAGAGCAAATTCTTTCGAGAATTACTCCGGCTAAGGAACAGTTACAGACGCAAAGTGCTGCGGTTCAGCAAAGTCAGCGCTTGGGGTTATTTAAAAATGCTGTTAAGTGGCTGCTGGGCGCGCTGATTTCTAGTGTTTTGTTTTTTACACTGTGGCGCGGTACTGACTGGGCTCGCTAGTAGTCCAGCCATTTCAATATTCGTAGGGGCGGGTTCACCAACCATATATAACAATGACGAACAATCTAAATAAACCCGTCCCCGCCCCACGGTAAATATGAATGTACATTTAGATTGTTGGTGGGGTTGGGGCGGGTTTATGGAATTTTGGGTTTTCCATCTATATGGTTGGTGAACCCGCCCCTACTTAGGAATTTAGGTGCTGACTGAGGGTATTTTCTAGTTTGTCGGCAATGCCTTCAACCCAGTTTTCATCTTGTTTTGTGTAGCTGCGGGGCGCGTTAGCACCTAAGATTAAAACGCCTTGGGTGCCGATGGGTTGACAGATAACTCCTTGAGTATTTTCTGGCAAATAGTCAAATTCAATTTTGCCGGGGTAAATATTAAGATTTACTAAATAAATTGGTTTATTTTTGTCGAGCACTCGCTGCAAAATTGGCCCGGGTTTGACTTCGGGATTGATGCCTAAAATGCCGCGCCGCAATAGGACTTTTCCCTGATACACAATTACGATCGACCTTGTGGCGGTATTTGTCAACAGCAAACGCGACGCCCAGGCTAATTCTATTTTCACGGCATCCGGCAAATCCGGCGCAAATTCAAAACCTTCTTCGCCGATAAGTTTTACCGAATCGGGCGATCGCGCTTGCACCTGCTGCCACAGCAAACCTGTTAAAATCAGCAGAGCGCTGATAATTACTCCCAAAGCGTCCGATCGAGCTTGAGAATCTGTAATTTGCTCTGTCAGCAAGCGGTTTACCATTAGCAGCGTACCTGCTAACCCTCCTGCAACTAAGGGCAATTGCCGCAAAACTTTATTGGGATCAGATTTAGTCATTAGTCATTAGTCATTAGTCATTAGTCAGCAGTCATTAGTCATTAGTCAACAGTCATTAGTCATTAGTCAACAGTCATTAGTCATTAGTCATTGGTAATTGGTAGTTGGTAATTTAACTAATGCCAACTGCCAACTGCCAACTGCCAACTGACTTTATCCTACTTCTCCAATTTCGACAATTCGCTGGAAGAGATAGCCGGTGCCGCGGGCGGTGAGAATTAATTCGGGATTGCTGGGGTCGTCTTCCAACTTTGCCCTAAGCCGCGAGATGTGAACGTCCACTACGCGGGTGTCTACGTGGCGTTCTGGCGTGTATCCCCAGACTTCCTGCAAAATTTCCGATCGCGAAAAAGGCTCTCCAGAACGGCTGACAAGCAGTTCTAACAGGCTGAATTCCATGCCCGTGAGGCGAATTCGTTCGTCGCCTTTGTAAACTTGGCGCTTGTTGGTGTCAATCCTGATATTGGTGACGTGGATGACTCCAGAGCTGGGAATGCCCGATGCTCCATTTTTGTCAACCCTCCGCAGTACCGAACGGATGCGGGCTTCAAGTTCTTTGGGAGAGAAAGGTTTGACGACGTAATCGTCGGCGCCCAATTCTAAACCGGTGATGCGATCGGCTACGTCTCCCAAAGCAGTTAGCATGATGATGGGTACGTCTGACTCTTTACGCAACTCCTGACAGACGCCGTAACCGTCTAGCTTCGGCATCATCACGTCCAAAACCACTAAGTCGGGTTCGGTGTTGCGAAATGTTTCAAGAGCTTCTTCGCCGTCAGCAGCGGTGACGACATCGTAGCCAATCATGGAAAGGCGAGTCTCCAGAATGCGCCGGATACTGGCTTCGTCATCGACTACCAGAATTTTTTCTTTATGGTTTTCCAAGTTACCGAGCACTCCTTAAGTTACATTTCAGATAATGTTATTTTTTTGTACCCTATCATAGAAGACACAAATTGAATCATGGGCGGCGATCGGTCTGAAAGCTTGATAATTGCTTTAACTCAGACTTTTCTAAATGTTAGGGTGACTATTTATCATAGTAAACAATGCCTAAGCCTCGAATACAATATATTTGTCGGGAATGCGGGTATGATTCACCACAATATTTTGGCAGATGTCCTAGCTGTCAGAAGTGGGATTCTTTTGACGAGCAGTTAGAACAACCTACTGCTGGTGTGCCGCGGGCGGGTTTAACTGGGGTGACAACTAAGACAGTGGGCGGTTCGCCCCCTGATAAGTCGAAGGGTCAACCAAGGGTATCTTTCAGATTATCGCAGATTGCTGACCAAACTCAGTCTCGCTGGCCTTCTGGTTACGGGGAACTCGATCGAGTTTTGGGAGGCGGGATTGTTCCGGGCTCGCTGGTGTTGATTGGCGGGGAACCGGGAATCGGTAAATCGACGCTGCTGTTGCAGGTGGCGAATATGTTGGCCCGCAAGGATCGGATACTGTATGTTAGTGCGGAGGAGTCCGGCCAGCAGGTGAAGTTGCGATCGCAGCGTTTGGGCGTGGCTAATCCGGTTGAATTGTCAAGCAACGGCGGGCATAAATCTGGCAGTAACGGGGAAGCTAAAAGGGATTCCGAGGACAATTCAGCGGAGAATTTCTATTTGCTTCCAGAGACGGATTTAGAAGTTGTTTTGCGGGAGTTGGAAGCCCTGAAACCGAATGTGGCGGTGATTGACAGCATCCAAACTATTTATTTTGCTAGTTTAACATCGGCTCCGGGTTCGGTGGCTCAGGTGCGGGAATGTACGTCTGCTTTGATGCAGGTGGCGAAAAGGGAAAATATTACTTTATTTATTGTCGGTCACGTTACGAAAGATGGAGCTTTGGCGGGGCCGAGGGTTTTGGAACATTTGGTAGATACTGTACTTTATTTTGAGGGCGATCGCTTTGCTTCTCATCGACTTTTGCGATCAATGAAAAACCGTTTTGGGGCGACTCACGAAATCGGTGTTTTTGAAATGGTAGCCCACGGTTTGCGAGAAGTAGATAATCCGTCGGAGTTGTTTTTAGGGAATAGAGATGAATTTTCTCCCGGTACTTCGACGACTGTTACTTGCGAAGGAACTCGACCGATTTTAGTGGAAATTCAGGCGTTAGTCAGCCCTGCGAGTTTTGGTTCGCCGCGCCGTACTACTACGGGTGTGGACAATGCTAGATTGCAGCAAATTTTAGCTGTTTTGGAGAAAAGGGTGGGGATTCCTTTATCTAAATTAGATGTGATTTTGGCGACGGTGGGCGGGTTGAAGGTGGACGAACCGGCGGCGGATTTGGCAGTTGCGATCGCCGTTGTGGCCAGTTTTCGCGATCGGGTGGTTGATGCACGCACTGTTTTGCTTGGGGAAGTGGGTTTGGGGGGACAGGTGCGGCCGGTTTCCCAATTAGAGTTGCGGCTGAGGGAAGCAGCTAAGTTGGGTTTCAAAAGGGCGATTATTCCTAAGAATCAACCGGTGCCAGAGTTGGGGATGGAGATTATTCCGGTGGCGAAAGTAATCGATGCAATTATTGCAGCGATTCCTGCTACTCCGGCTCAGTTGCAGTCTGGTGATATGGAATTACAGTCGGTTGATTTGGAGGAAGAGGATTTGTTTAATTGAGATTATGTTAAGGTAGCAATAACTGGGAAAACACCAATCTAAAACTCACATTATGAAAGCCTACGAATTTCCAGCAAAAGTTACATCGGAAGGGAAAATAAACTTGACCGATGACATTTTAAAATACTTGGCAGTCAACCAAGATGTAAGAGTGATAATTCTGGTGAATGAACAAACAAACTCAGAAGCCGATGAAGTAGAGGAGAAAACAGATTGGCATCGTCTTGCCGCCGAACAATTCTTTGCCGATTACAGCGAAGAAGATGCAATTTACGATGAGATTTGAGCTATGACTAATTATCAGTTTGGAGAATTAGTTCTAGTCGGATTCATCTTTGCGGGTGCAGCCGAAACTAAACGCCGTCCTGGTTTGGTACTGTTGGACACAGGAGATGAAGACATGATTGTTGCCAAGATAACCAGTCAAATTACTCGTACAAACTTTGATGTCGAAATTCAGGAATGGCAACAAGCAGGATTAAAGCGGCCTTCAGTGGTTCGCTTGCATAAACTGAACACGTTACAAAAAAGTTTAGTTGAAAGGAGACTGGGAATATTAACCCCTGATGATTTGGCGCAAGTGCGAGATAGAGTCAAACAAATCTGGTCTTTCATTTGATGAAAATACAGGATCGCAAGCTTCATTAGTCACGGCAAATCTCAAATCTCAAATTTCCAACTGTATGCGGAGGCACGAGTTATGTATCAAGTAGACATTCTTGAGGCAAAAGAAAAGCTTCTGGAATTAATCGAAGCGGCGATGAGAAGCGAAGAAGTAGCGATTACTCAAGATAACCCGCCTGTTGTAAAATTGGTAGGAATACCGCCAGCTAATAAGAAGCGCTGGCCATCCAAAGCTGGGAGTGCTAAAGGAATGGTTTGGATGTCCGATGATTTTGACGAACCGCTAGAAGAGTTTAAGGAGTACATGGAATGAGGTTGTTGTTGGACACTCATGCCTAACCACGATCGAAGGAAAAAATATCGTTCTTTAGTAGCAAACACTATGAGACGATTGCAAATAACCACACTTATTAAAGGGATAGTTATGGCAATCGTAACACTCTATCACGGTACAGATATTGAGAGTGCATTGGATATTCTTAATAACGGGTTAAACGGATCTCGCTTGCTAGCTTTGCAAACTCAGCCCATACAATTAGGTATCGGTTGGTATGCTGCATTCGATCCAGAAGTGGCCTGGTTCTTTGCTACCCTAGCACCCGGTTTAGAGGCATTAGGCTGCACAGTTATTGAAATGTCTTTGCCTGTGGTAGAATTAAACTATCTGTTGGGTAGAGGAGAAGCTAAAATTGAGCCAATTGCCAATGTGATGTTCTCTGCACAGCAAATATGGTTTTCAATTAATGCGTTTGAATTTTTAAATGAAAAAGCTGAGTTTCAACCTTACGAAGAAGTAGGATAAATGAAAAAACATTACACTTTGAAGGATTTAACAATTCGTTCAAAAAATCGCCAAAGTACAAATAATAATATCACTGCACATACTCATACTGTGTTGTTCGCTCGTGCGCTTACAGTTGAAGAACAGCAAGAATTTACACAAATATTACAGATTGTTTGCGAAACCTTTGATTCATCACAAGGTTTAGATAATAACTTTTTAGCTAAGCCTAATGTGACATTTATTGCTCCTAACCAGGCATATTACACAGTGAATCAGGGCATTTGGGCAGGTTCGCGGAAGGATGAGCTATTTGCTAAGTTAGCTGCATTCAGTCAAGATGTTGCGACCATTGCTGAACATGATGGCAATCCTGTCTTTAGCAAACTAGGAAAGTTAAAGCAACTGCAAGAGTGGGCGCAGTCGCAGATTGACAATACGGTGCAACCAGAAGTTAGACCAGATATTGCAATTACAGTGTTGCAGTTAATTGATGAAATTGCCAGGTTGCAAAACAAAATCAAGGAATTAGAAAATAAATCACAAACTGTGTAATGTTGTCAAAAAAATCATAATTTATCAATTTTTTAATTCGCTTGTTAGCCGAAACATGAACAAATCAAAAAGACGTAAAAATCAGTGGTCTAATGAACTAAACGACATCATTCGAGGTGCATCGGGTGGCTTTTTGTTCGGGATTCCCCTGCTTTATACGATGGAGGTTTGGTGGATTGGTTCGTATACTAAACCAGCGCAAATGTCGATCGCGATCGCAACTACTTTTCTCGTCGTTTTCTTGCTGACTCGCACTGAAGGTTTTCGCAAAACTAAGGACATCCGCTGGCTAGATGCTGCAATCGATACCGTAGAAGCGATCGCCATTGGCATTGTCTGCGCCGCTTTTGTCCTATTTTTGCTCAGGGAAATTACGCCGGAGACTCCGCTGCAAGAAACTTTGGGGAAAATCATCTTTGAAGGCCTGCCCTTTGCCTTGGGAGTAGCCCTGGCGAACGGTTTTTTGAGCGGTGATCGCTATCAAAGTTCCGACAGCGACAGCGAACCTAATATTAACCCAACTTTAGCAGATATCGGCGCTACTTTAATCGGCGCGATGATCATTGCTTTCAACATCGCCCCAACAGACGAAATTCCCATGCTAGCGGCAGGTATTTCGCCGCCTTGGCAATTAGCAATTATCGCCGCCTCGCTGCTAATTTCCTACGGTATTGTATTTGTAGCCGGCTTTACTTATCAAGCAAAACGGCAGCAGCAGCAAGGGATTTTTCAGCGTCCCCTCAGCGAAACTGTCATGGCCTATTTAGTGTCGCTGGCGGCTTCTGCATTTATGATGTTTTTCTTCCACAAACTCAGTTTTGACGATCCGTGGTCGATTTGGTTGAACTATACGTTAGTATTAGGACTGCCGGCGGCTGTTGGTGGCGCGGCGGGGAGGTTGGCGGTATGAGTGAAACTAATAACGAACAGCAACAAAAAAGAACGCCTGCTGAATGGGTGACATTTGCGATCGCCTGCTCGATCCTCTTTTCCCTCACCGGGCTTGTACTCTACAACTGGGTGACTAAAAAGCAGGAACCTCCGGTTATTTCTCTCACTCGCAACACGCCTATTCGCGAAACTCAAGGGCAATTTTACGTGCCGTTTGCAGTAACTAACACGGGCGGCGAAACGGCAGAGTCTGTGCAAATTATTGCCGAATTGCGCGTCAACGGTGAAGTTGTAGAATCCGGCGATCAACAAATTGATTTTTTGTCAAGTGGCGAAACTCAAGAAGGGGCTTTTATTTTCAGCCGCAACCCCAGTCAAGGTGAGTTGATTGTGCGATCGAGCAGTTATCAACTACCTTAACAAAGTTTTCAAGTCTCGTGTCCGTTAAGTGTGACCCTAATAAAATCCTGTCGCTGGGTGGGGGCGGGTTTAAAAATACCTTACTTATTAAGGATCGCGAATTAAATAACTTACAATTTTAATTGTTATTGTGGGATGGGCGTCCCGCCCGTCCTTTTTGGACGGGC
>NZ_JAUBTV010000057.1:0-48772 GCF_036705145.1 Microcoleus sp. B5-D4
ACTCATTATTATCTCCGATGATTCACTTTTACTTCCTCAATCCGCGTATGTGCCAGTTGGGGGTGCGGAATGTGGGTATCAACTTGGTGAACTTTCTTTACAAGTATTAGAGCAGTTAGATGCCAAAGAGTTTCGTTCTAAAACATTGGTTAATGTTTCCATCTGTATTACGCACTTCAAAAAGCATACTAGGGAAACTATAGAACCCCTTCGTCAAGCAATTAATAGCGGCTTAGAATTTGGAGATATAGAATATGCTTGTCATGCTGCTGATTACTACTGCGCTCATCTGTTTTTTAATGGCGAGCATCTAGACTACGTGCAAGAACAACAAAAAAACTATATTGATTTTGCAGATAAGTTTTCCCAAGAACATCAGTTTTATCTGCTCAAAATTATTGGTCAATTAGTCGCAAATTTACGAGGCATAACAGATAATAGCCTGATTTTAACTGGTGAATTTTTGAATGAGGGAGAAGCTATTGCTTATTTGACAAAAATTAATAATTTAATGTCTTTATTTAGAGTGCTTTTTGCAAAAACCCTACTTTGCTATTTATTTAAAGATTATAAAAATGCTATAATTTATGCTAAAACAGCGTTAAATAATTCAATGCTTGTTCAAGGTAACATTAGTTTTAATAACCACGTTTATTACTATTCTCTGGCTCTTTTAGCTCAGTATTTTCAGGAAACTGAGGAAAAGCAGCAACAATACCTGAAACAAGTAGAAGAAAATCAGGAAAAGATGAAATATTGGGCGTTTCATTGCCCAGCCAATTACCAGCATAAGTATGACTTAGTAGAAGCAGAAAAAGCCCGCGTCTTAGGGCAATCTTTCTCAGCAATGGAATATTACGACCGGGCGATAGATGGAGCCAAGGAAAATGGATACGTCCAGCACGAAGCCCTCGCCAATGAACTAGCAGCAGAATTTTATTTAGCATTAGGTCGTCAGAAAGTAGCGCGTACCTACCTGATTGACGCTTACTATGCTTATATTCGCTGGGGAGCAAAGGCAAAAGTTAAGGATTTAGAAGAGCGCCATGCTGAATTAATCGCACCTATCGTCGGTAGGAAAAATAGCCTGACGAGTGGAAGAGACGAAAGGATTATTCAGAGCAGAACCACTGTAACTTCTACCAGTTCAGGTGCTGCAAACGAGCTGGATTTATCAACAATTATCAAAGCCTCCCAAGCGCTCTCAGGGGAAGTTCATTTAGATAAGTTACTCTCGAATTTGATGCAAGTCTTGCTGGAAAACGCGGGAGCAGAAAAATTTTATTTCCTCCTACCTGACCCAGCAGGTAAGTGGAAAATTGAAGCTCAATGTACGGGTGAACGATGTGAATTAATCTCCAAGTCAGCGACTGAAAGTCAAGAGATTCCTATCTCGCTGGTTAATTATGTAGAACGCACGCAAGAAACTCTTGCGATCGATGATGCAACGAATAAAAGCAGGTTTGCGTCTGACCCGTATATTATTCAGCAGCGACCTAAATCTATTTTGTGTAGCCCCCTGATTAATCAAGGTAAGTTGGTAGGCATCTTATATCTAGAAAATAATTTAACAGCGGGGGCTTTTACGCGCGATCGCTTAGAAGTCCTCAACATCATTTCCGCCCAAGCTGCGATCTCCATCGAAAATGCCCGTCTCTATCAAACTTTAGAAGAAAAGGTGCAACAACGCACCGCCCAACTCGCCCAAGCAAACCAGGAAATTAGCGACCTCAACAACAAACTTAAAGCCGAAAACATCCGCCTCAGTGCTGAGTTAGAAGTCACCAAACGACTGCAACAAATGATCTTGCCCAAACAATCAGAACTAGATAAAATTAAAGGATTAGAAATAGCTGGATATATGCAACCTGCGGATGAAGTTGGCGGCGACTACTACGACGTGCTAACCCAAAATGATCAGGTAAAAATTAGCATCGGCGATGTTACGGGACATGGTTTAGAAAGTGGCGTATTAATGATTATGGCGCAAACCGCCGTCCGCACTCTCCAACAAATGAACGAAACCGATCCGGTGAAGTTTCTTGATGTGTTAAACCGCACCCTTTATGCCAATATCGAGCGCATCGACTCGTCTAGAAACATGACCTTGGCTTTGTTAGATTATCAAGATAGTAACTTTACCCTCAGCGGTCAACATGAAGAAGTTATCGTAGTCCGTACTGATGGTAACATTGAACGGATCGATACAATAGAACTCGGCTTTCCTCTGGGATTAGAGGAAGATATTGCTGATTTTGTTTCCCAAGTTCAAGTGCATCTTAATCCAGGGGATGTAGTAGTGCTTTACACAGATGGAATTACCGAAGCTGTAAATATAAATAAAGTGTATTACGGCATAGAAAGATTGTGCCAAGTGACCAAAGAAAATCGCCACAAAACGGCTGAAGAAATTCGACAAGCAGTAATTGATCATCTGCTGCAACATATTGACAAACATAAAGTTTTTGACGACATTACGTTGGTAGTCATAAAACAGAAATAACGCAAGTGGGTAATTGGTAAATTGTTTGAGCGTCCGACGATCGAAACCGACTTCACGCCCAACAATTTTGGGAATGGTGCGCGGACTCAGGAAGTGCGATCGGCAAACAGAACCGGCGTATTTGTATAAAAAATAACTATTATCTTAGTAATTTTACGCAAATACGGGTTGTAACAGCCGATGGTACCGAAAGTTGCAATAACGGATAGTTAGGCGTGGAATGCCTCCGCAGCAGTCATCCTAGCCTTGGCGACACAACCGAGTTTACGAAAGGTTTAAGAATAAACCTCGCAAAATATTGTTTTGGTAAAGGTATCAAAAATGTATAGACAAACACTTTTAAATGAGCGATGTTGTAAGTAGATACCAAAGGAAATCAATAAAGTCAATCCCCCCAGCGATATAAAAAAGGTCTTACTCTTATGAAAACCAACTTCGCCCAACCACTAACCGCCTGTCTAGCTACTGCTGGTTTAGTTGTTGCTTCTTCCTTACTAACTGCAACGCAAGCCCAAGCATTCAGTTTATCCGTGGCTCCTCAGTACGGTACTACCAACGGCATTGGCACCGGCGCTACTGCAACATTGGACTTCAACTTTGTCCAAAATGGAGCCGATTTGCTCCTGAATTTGGGCATCACCAATACCACGGGCACTCAGGCTACAGCGGGTGGTGCAACAAACTCTTCTCTCGTTGCGGTGGCATTTGACGTATTGAGCGGCGCTACTGCATCGGTTAAACCTACCGCAGGCAGCGCTTTTACAGAGTTTTGGCAAAACGTTGAAATTAGCGGTTTGCAAAAAGACGGTTTCGACTATGGCATTAGCACTCCGCGTAATAGCTTTGAAGGTGGCAACGCTAATGGAGGCTTATATAAAAATGAGTCTACTTTGGTGAGCTTTTTGCTAACTGGCAGCAGTCTGAGTGCGGCTCAGGCAGAAAGTGCTTTCTTGACCGGATTCCAGAATGGTACGCTCAAGGCAGGGGTTCGCTTCCAACAGGTAGCTGGGTCTAATGTTGGCACCAGTGACAAAGTTATGGCCGGAGTTTCGGCTGATGCTGAGCCAGTGCCCGAACCAACCACTATTGCAGGTATGGTGATGGGATTGGGAAGTTTAGTAGCAGCACGCCGCAAGCAGGCAAAAAAGGCTCTTGCTTAAATTTTATCAGGGGTGCGGGTCATCCATCGGCAGAAAAGCTCGCCGCAGTTCTAGTGAATTCAGCTTAACTTCTAGTATCAACTCATAAGAGCCAGCACAGCTATCGTGCTTCTGGCTCTTATTTTTGTTCTTCACCTTGACAAAAATGTAGATTTTGTCAAGGTGAAAAACAAAAAATTTGCGATGCCCGCATTTCCGCAAAAATTGACCTAAAATCCCAAAATCCCCAGAAAATATCAACCAACTTGTGGTAATGTTTTGTGTCGGTTGCTATGTGGCAATCCTTCTGCAAGTTCAGTTAAACGCGCTCTCAGCAATGTTTTTGCCAATTATACCCTTAGCTCAAGCAATCCCGACACCTCCGACCCAACAAGTCATCATCGAGCGAGAATTCCCGCTACCGGAAAACGAACTGGATTTGCCAGCGCCTCCAACAACCGCCCCGCTGAACACTGTGACGGTGCCCCAGCAAGTGCGCGTTTTACCGGGACAACTCGACAGCATCCCGGTTTTCAACAGCAACAGCCCCGAAGTTGTGCAAACCGAAGGCATTTTGCTCTCCACATTTGGGCCCGAAGGAAAACAAGTACCTTCTGCACACTTAAACTTTCCCTTCAAAGGTCGATTTGACATCTTTGCCCACCACATCGCCAAAGCTAAAAATCGCGAAGAAACTCGCACCTTATTTCAAGGAATAATTGTCCACAATCCTAACTCCGAACCTGTTACTTTAAATGTCTTGCAAGGAGCAACTTATTTAACTCGGCCGGATGCCTTGTTTGTCGATTTGCCGTCGTATTTAGAGAATCGATTCGGCACTGTGTTTGCGGGGCCTGGAAGCCGCATCACTAGCGATGTATTGCGGGGGTTCAGACAAGCCATTTTGCCCGCTGCGATCGAGATTCCGGGCAATCAGAGCCGAATGCTGATGAATTTGCCGATACCTGTGGGGAATATCACGCCTTCTTCCAACGGTCGATCGACCTTAATGCGAATGTCGAGCAGCAATTCGGTTTATGTAGCATCATTAGCAATGTTTGCTCCTACAACTCAAGAAGGAGTCGAGCAATATCCGACTTTAGAAGAGTGGGAAAATATTTTAAATACCAAAGGTTTAGCGGGGCCCAGAGATTTAGCACCAACCCCCAGAGGCGAAAATCCGGTGCAAAAAATTTATGGCCGCGTGGCGGGAGTAGCGGAAGGTTCCCAGTGGCAAGCTAAAATTACGGACAATTCGAGAACCGATTATTTAACTATTCCCAAGCGCGGCGAGTCATTTTCCTATGCTCTGAGCACAACGGATACGGGTACTTTTGGAACTGGTCAAATTCAAAGTGCTAAAATGTTAGCTCGCTATCCCGATACTGCTTATTCTGCTCACGGTAATTATGGGATTCAATACAACTTAACTTTTCCGCTTTACAACAAATCTCGTGAATCCCAATCTGTTAGCATTAAAATGCAAACACCGATCAAAGCAAATATAGAAGCGGGGGGATTGATGTTTTACGATCCTCCTGAAAATCGGATATTTTTCCGAGGTACGGTGCGGGTGATGTTTAAGGATGATACGGGCAAGACTTTGACGCGCTACATTCACATCGTGCAGCGCAGGGGACAGCAGGGGGAACCTTTGGTGAATGTGAATATGAAGCCGGGGGAACGCCGTTTGGTGCAGGTGGATTTCTTGTATCCGCCGGATGCGACGCCGCCGCAAGTTTTGACTGTGCGATCGAGTAATTAATTGGTGGTTATACCAATTTAATATGAAGCTGCACAGAACATAGAGCCAGTAGGTTGAATCTTACTGGCAACAATGATAAAGTTTAGACAACTGTTGAATAAGGAGAATAGTTATGTCTGTTCAGATGCAAAGACGGCTATTTACAGTACAAGAATATCACCTAATGGGTGAGGCTGGCATTTTGAGCGAAGATGACCGAGTAGAATTGATAGAAGGAGAAATTGTTCAAATGGCTGCAATTGGTACTCGTCATGCAAGTTGTGTAAAGCGCCTGATCGCTGTGTTCTCCGATTTGGAGAGAAGACGTGCGATTATAGGCGCCCAAGACCCGATCCAGTTAACTGAACGCACCGAACCTCAACCGGATATTGTATTGCTGCAACCTCGCGCTGACTACTATGCTACTGCACATCCAGTACCATCTGAAGTTTTGTTGTTAGTTGAGGTTTCTGATAGCACTGTTTATTTCGATCGCGATGTGAAAGTACCTAACTATGCTCGTGCTGGTATTCAAGAAGTATGGTTGTGGGATCTTGAGATTAATTGTTTAGAAGTTTACCGTTTTCCGACGGCAAATGGCTATACTTCAATGCAAAAGTTTGAGCGGGGAGAAATGGTGGCGCCGCTAGCTTTTCCTGAGTTTGAAGTAAGCGTTGATTTTATTTTGGGTTAGAGCGATATAGAATTATAGCCTTTCTGGTTTGACATGAGGTGTTCTCGTGGGCGATCCTCTTCGAGGGCTTCGCTAACGGGCGATCGGGGAGCGGTTGGGAGCGGTGCTTACCTCATTTTATTGAGAACCGCTATAGATTCAATATTATAAACTCTTAGCTGATTGACAGTCAACTGTCAACAGTTAACTGTCAACAGTTAACTGTCAACAGTCAACTGATTAAAGTGTCAAAGACTGAGGATTTGTCTCAATCAATTTCGCTAAATCTTGCAAGAAAGATGCAGCATCAGCACCGTAAATAATCCGGTGATCGCAAGTAATATTCACCTGCATTTGCCGCTTCACTCCCATCAAACCATCCTCGTTTGCAACTACTTGCGGCCGCGAAGAACCGATCGCCAAAATCGAGCCTTGATTCGGCGGCAAAATCGCGTCAAACTTGTCTACTCCAAACATTCCCAAATTGGAAAGAGTAAAAGTTCCCGTGCTGTACTCATCAGGCTTCAACTGCTTGGTGCGGGCGCGATCGACTAAATCCTTCCAAGTGCGCGAGAGCGAATAAATATCGAGGCGATCGGCATTTTGCAACACCGGCGTAATCAAACCACCGCCATCCATCGCCACCGCTACCGCCACATTAATATCAGCGCGGTATTGAATTCCCGACTCCACATAAGAAGCATTCAGCAGAG
Source organism: Microcoleus sp. B5-D4 (assembly GCF_036705145.1). Lineage (NCBI taxonomy): Bacteria > Bacillati > Cyanobacteriota > Cyanophyceae > Oscillatoriales > Microcoleaceae > Microcoleus > Microcoleus sp. B5-D4. The sequence continues at coordinate 6,773 of NZ_JAUBTV010000057.1, forward strand.
GATGTTTTTGTAAAGTTACAGCTACAGCCTTCGCCAGCATAGCCGTCATCGTGACGCCCTTCGACTTAATTTGTTTGTAGAGTTTGTCGAGATTATCAGTAGTAATTGTGTAACCGACGCGGAAAGACGGCACGCTCAAACTTGCTTCCATATTCCGCACCACCGCATTTTGCAGCGCATTCATCGGTACTCTTTGGCCCGAAAGTGCGATCGCCGGGACTGGTGCGGGTGCGGGTTTGGCTGCTGCGGGGGCGGGTGCTGCAGATGCCGGTGCGGGTGCTGCGGGAACTGTTACCGCTTGCTGAACCGGAGCTGGTTGAGCTTTGCCGGCTGCTGCTTCCACATCCTCTGCGACAATGCGACCGTTGGGCCCGCTGCCTTTGATAGAATTCAAATCTACTTTAAACTCTTTGGCTAATTTGCGAGCGCGGGGAGAAACGACGCTGCGGCCGTTTTGGCGACTAACATTTTGCTGTAAACCTGCTGAGGATGTAGCTGCGATCGCAGGAGCGGGGCTGGGAGCAGGGGCTGCTGCTGCGGTTGGGGCGGCTGCTCCTTGCTGCTGAGCTGCGGCGATTTCGGCTTCTGTTTCTGCTACCAGGGCGATTGCCGCCCCCACCGGAGCTACTTCGCCTGCAGGTACGATAATTATTGCTAAATAGCCTTCGTAGAAAGACTCCACGTCCATGTCGGCTTTGTCGGATTCAACCACCACCACCGTTTCGCCTTTTTCTACTTTGTCTCCGGCGGATTTGACCCAGGAAACAATTTTGCCCTCTGTCATGGTAGAACTCAGGGCTGGCATGAAAACTTCGCGAATCATCTGTAAAAAGTCCTTTTGTGTTGATAATAGGTAATCGGTATTTGGCAATTGAGCATTGGCGATCGGCCACTGGCAATACTTATTATTATGCCAGTGTCTCGCATTCTTGATGTGTGACTGTTGACTCAAAATCAATTGCCAATTACCGATCGCCAATTACCACTTACCAATTTCTAAATATCACCTCGAATTTCTTCGACTATGCCGTCGCGGAGGAGAATTTCTACTTGCATTTTTTGAATCAAGTTTTCTCCCAGCCCGACAGTGAATGTGCCGTCAATTTGACCTTGACTCACTTCTTGTTCCAGGTCTAGCACCTGCACTTGCTGAAGCTGTTGCAGGTTTTGGTTTTTCTGTTCTAGCAGTTCGCTTTTTCTTTGATTCACCTGCACTTGAATGTTTTCTATTTGCTGCATTACTTGCGGGCCTGGGGGCTGCAAATTTGACTTTTGGATTTCTGAAATCATCCGCTGCCCTTGCATTTCTAACTGTTGTAGCTGAGAGTCTATTTGGTTGATTTGGGCTTGGAGTTGCTGTTGAGCTTCTTCTTTCCAGCGAGGAGTAACGACGACTTTAACGTTAATCGATCGCTTCAAGAGTAATTGTGGTTCCATAAAGTTGTTGCTTGTCAATTAGGAATTAGGCATTAGTCATGAGTCATTAGTTGGTAAACCTGAACTAATGGCCCAGGACTGAGGACTCGGAATCGGGACTCGGGTGTTGGGATAATTTTTTCTTTTCCATTCCCCAAGTCCAGCGAATATTTCAAAACATCCCGTCAATCATATCGCGGTAGTGTTGCGTCACAACCGGGCGCTTAATTTTCAGGGTCTGGGTCAACATTCCATTTTCCATCGAAAATGGCTCCTGAATCAACCGGAACGGGCCGATGCGATCGTCCGCGCGGTATCCAGGGCGATTTTGCACCTCTCGGTTCAATTCTTTGCGAAATAAATCTTGAATTGTCTTGCTATTCCAGTCAATTTCGTGTATGGGGGGATTCTGAGTTTCTGCCCATTTCTGCACGGCTTCTGCATTGGGGACAATTAAGGCGCCGACGGATTTCTGGTCTTGACCTACTAGCATAATTTGGTCGATGTAGGGGCTGCGGACGCAGGCGTCTTCTATGGGCTGAGGTTCGATGTTTTCGCCGTTGGTGAGGACGATCGTATCTTTGGCCCGCCCGGTCAAGATTAAGTCGTTTCCCGGTGTCAGCCAGCCCAAATCCCCGGTGTCGAACCAGCCTTCGGAGTCGATCGCCTTGGCAGTCGCTTGGGGATTAAGATAATAACCTGCCATGATTTGCGGCCCGCGGCCCAATACCAAGCCGCGCTGGCCTGTGGGCAGTTGCTGTCTGGTTTCCGGGTCTACTATTTTAATTTCCGTATGGGCAATGGGCTGTCCTGCAGAACCTTTAAGATTGTGCCAAGGGCGGCGCACAGTTAAAACCGGCGAAGTTTCGGTTAAACCGTATCCCACTAACAAGCCGATATTCGCTATTTCAAAGAAATTGTCTAAATGCGTGGCCAAAGAACCGCCGCCGCTAATTGCCCACTTAAAACGTCCTCCCGTAGCTTCCCGGACTTTTTGGTAAACCAGTTTTTCGGCGAGGGCGTGGACGGGAAATAATAAAATGCTTTTGATGCGGGCGATGAATTTTTCGGAAGCAGAAGCCGGTTTCAAATTGAGAGTTAATCCTTGGAAAACGCGGCGGGCTTCTATGTATTGCTGGCTAGCCGATAGCAGGAATTTCACCAATTTTTGTTTGTTGGCTGGCTGTTCTCGAAATTGCTTTTGTACTGCCTCGTAAATCGATTCCCAGATGCGCGGAACGCTAATCATGTACTGGGGTTTGTAGGCTTTAAAGTCTTGTTTGAAATAGCGAATATTGGTGTAAATTTGCGTGCATCCTTGGGAAAACATGAAGTATTCGACGCTGCGTTCGTAGGCGTGCCAACTGGGGAGGATGCTGAGAACACCTTCGCCGGCTTCGGGCTGGAGAATTGTGCCGAAGGTGGTGACTTGGTGCAGCAGGTTGCCGTGAGTCAGCATGACGCCTTTGGGTTTGCCGGTGGTGCCGCTGGTGTAGAGGAGGGTGGCAAGGGTTTGAGGCTTGTGGTTGGTGGGTTTGAGGGGACGGTTTGCCCCTGTGGTCATCACTTGGGAAAATTTGACTGTGCTTAGGGTTTGGCTGGTTTCCGGTTCTTCGTCGGAGAGGAGGACGATGAGTTGGATGGGCAAATCTGGGAGGCGGTGTTGCAGTTTTTTCAGTAATGCCAGGTTTTCGACTACCAAGGCGGTGCTGCCGCTGTCTTGGATGATGTACAGGAGTTCTTCGGGGTCGGCGGTGGCGCCTCGAACGGCGTTGGCGCCCCCGGCCATCATGATACCTTGGTCGGCTATCAGCCAGCGGGGACTGTTGTCGGCGAAGAGGGCGACGCGGGGAGGGACTGCTTCTTCGGGATTTTGTTCGATGCCTAGGGCTTGTAAGCCAGCGGCGAATAGCTGGATTTGTTGGTACAGGTCGGTGTAGGTGAGTTTGATTTCTGGCTGGGTGTGGGGGTCGTGGAGGGCGACGGTTTGACCGAATTTTTGTTTGACGATCGCCCAAATTTCGGGTATTGATCGAATGGAACTGTAATCGATCAGCTTGCTGAGGTTCGCGCGATCGCGATCGGTCATTTGAGATGATGTATGGGATGCTGGGTTGTTCATAGGGTATTTTCCTGAGTTTAGGGAGATAAAGTTATTGGCTATAAGTTTAATATCACAGTTATTTTATAACTATCTGGCAGTGTCGTGACAGTTTACCAACCTGCCATTGTCTATTCAGGAAATTAGAGATGCAAGATGATGAAAATTATAGTTGCACAGAAACACATGAATTTAGCAAGTTTGATAGTAGTTACTTTTAGTGCGATCGGTCTAGCATTATTATGAATTTGGTTACTTTTTCAAACGCGATGGATAATCCCCTCCCACAGTTCGGAAATAGGGTGTAATTTACCTTCTTTAATTTGCTGGAGGGAGTTACGGAGACTGGCTAGGACGATTTCGGTGGGTTCGTCATCGGGATCTGCGTGCGGGATGACGATATGGCGACCGATTAATAGTTGGTAGAAGTCGTCCACAGACATTGCAGCGACTTGAGCGGCTTTATCTAGACTGAGGCTGTGCTGCTGATAAAGTCCGATCGCCAATTCTATCCTCACATCGGCTTCAGTCAGGGGGAGATTGTCGGGAATGTCGATCGTAATTTGCATGATTTATAGTACATTTTAATTTCAATTGTCTCTGAAGTGCGATCGTTACAGATTCATTTAACTTTGATTCATAGGCTGTATTCTTCAAGATTAAAACGAGTATATCTTCTGTCAGCACTTTAACATAGCTGGGTGCTTAGGGTACACCTTACCCAATAAAATTTAACTATGAGTGGAACAGGCATCTTGCCTGTTCATGAAACTCATGCAATATCTCAGATTTAAGCGATCTTGCGCGGTGCATCAACCATCGGTGCTGTGCCAAACAAATGTCTGAGATAACTGCGACTGAGCTCGCGGTTCCAGCGCCGCAAACGCACCATCACTCGCGTGAATGTAAAAGTCAATTCCAACACCAAAGAAAGCTGTTTGAGACTGAGTGAATTATTAAACACATCATTGCCGTGCGTGCGTTCAATCTGATGGTGTTTCAGCAAAGCAATCAGGTTTTTGGTAGACCCTTTCATTTGATTGAAATAACTCTGGGAGAATGCCCAGCGGCTGAAACCCCAAAACTTAGCCAAATGATTAATTTCATCCTGTAAAGGCTGGGAAATTGCCTGTTGCAACGCTCCTGTTGAGTGTACCATCAACCATAAATAAACAGAAGTAGCTCCCCACTCGGTACTCAGGCGACTAATCACGTGTTTATAGGTATCTTGCCAAGCGTCACCTGTGGATTGACAACCCTTAACAGAGTTCGGTTTAACTTGCAGTTTGTCGGCTGTAAGTTGCTGGTAAATTTTCCTAAATGTCGGGCAATGTTGGCGTTCTTCTTTTTCCCAGACACCTATCTCTAGAATGTTGCCATTGGCATCAAAAATTCCTCCCATAAACCGCGCCATTTGCGGGTAAATATGCTGTAAGTAGCACCAACTTTCTCTACCGTAGCTGCGGATGGGAGCTTCAATTTCTGCCGCACTTGCCAAAATTTGTAAAAAGATTTCTGGCTTGACACCAATAATTTGGTCGCGATTGATTCCTTGCCAATCTATGGGCTCCCAAGGGCGGGGATGCGGGGCGGAAAATTGCTGGGGTAGATCGGAAAGTCGATCGCTCAAAACTTCCAATGACATATAATGGTCGATGAGGGAGTTAATCCTCGCCCGACTTTGCAAGTAGCGAAGGCTTTGATACTGATTTCCAGCCAAATCAATTGTATACACCTTACCAGTAGCTTTCATTGTTTCTGCCTGTTCGTAACTTTTACAGCTATTGTGCAAAAGGCATTTGGGAAGCCGCAATGAGTAAGGTGCAGGCTGCTCAATTACTAGCAGTTGCCTTGATTGAGCCGAACTCAGGTGAAACGGCATGAAGTAGGGTGAACTAAACAACAGATGATAGGGCTAAGATGTGCCGAAAAGTACCCTTCCTCCCATCCCCAAAATAATTTAACTCGATTGTGCGGCGGCAATCGCTGGGGAGCATCTCATATTTGTAAAAACACTTTTTCTGGCTCCTTCCTTCTTCCTTCTTCCTTCTTCCTCTTTTCTCCTGGCTCCTGACTCCTGACTCCTAACTCGAATTTCTAGCGGAGGGCGGCTTTCATTGAGATGCTCTCAATCGCTGGATTCTGCATAGTTAATTAGTCGCCACAAGTGTCTGGCATTGCATCACAGTAATTAACCGCGAAATCACCACCGTCAATCTTGGTTTCAACAGTGTCGATAATTGAAAATACAAAGACTTGCCACCGCCCGTGGGGATGACAATCATCATATCCAGTTTTTGTAAAGCAGGTTCGACAATTTCCTGAGTTGGTTGTTGGATTCTACACTATTCCCTGCTTTTGGAGAACAAATACACTGAGTGCGATCGCACAAAATTCGTTACGCAGAGAAACCGATACTTTTAATCGGGGTTTAGACGGATAGTGATGGGTAGCGATAGTGATGGGTTTAGGCCATCACAGAAGTCACCCCCAAATCATTGGTAACAAGTTAAGCTAAGAAAGCATTTGTCAATCAGCAATTATGCTCAACTTTTACTCGGATTTTGGGCATCAAACTGAGATTTGGGCGATCGAGGAATCATGCCGAGGGTGATATTTATACTTACTCTCTCTCAAATCGTGAATTTTCCACTCCTAAAAAAGCAGTTTTTTTAAGTAATATTACTGATTGACAAATGCAATTAAGTCTTAACTTGTCACCAATGCCCCCAAATGGAAGGCCGTTATCAAAAGCAAAACTTTTTATTTTACTTTAATTCGTTACATACCCAGATTAGATGGTGAATTAATTGCTTGAATTGCTGCTACAAACTAACAGCCATCAATATTTCTTGACAATGTTCGGAATCTCGACTTCACAAACAAGCGTCAAAAATTGATGGTTTTTGAATCCTGAATGTAAAGTTTTGCGTGTATATACGTATACCAGGCACAACAACTGGAGCGCTCAGCTTCACAGAATCTTCACAAATATCCCGTATAATTACGGTAGTATTATAAAGATTACGTAAAGATTGCCCTTAAAGGTAGCCAAAACCACGATTCTGTAAGTTAAACTGAGAGCCAGCCAAAACCACACTTACGTAATCACCACACAATCCTGAAAAAACGCAATTTTATATATCCTAAAGGCGTTGAAGGGATGTCGTAACTAAGAGGTGTTAGTCGGACATATCGACAAACAGTTTGTAAGCCAACTAAATTGCAACTAAACCAATAAAAATTGCTCATAACCGGGTTAGTTGTAATTCAAAAAAATTGAAACACTTTTTTGACAGGGTAAGTTATGAAAAAAAATTTAGGGGTGGGAAATCAAATTTTTAAAACCCCAGAAGCCTTGGAAAATTTCCCGGCTATTCAGAAAATTTTCGAGGAAGTCGGTGCAGGGCAGACTTTAGTGGCGAAATTAAATACAGCCTGTGAAATTTGCGAGTTTCAACTCGGAGATGAAATTACTCAATATCAAACATCAGATAGCAACAATTTCCTTGAAAAAAAACAGAGCGATTCCCTACGGGATAGCTTCGCTTCACGCAATTTTTATTTAGTTTGCGAGGGAAGAGTCAGGCTGCTAGCGGTAGAAGCGTCTCAACAGCAAGAAATTTCGGCGGTGGTACTGGAAGTCGGAGCAATATTTGGGACAGATAACCTATTTATTGAAAACGGACTGCCTTACAGGGCAATTGCGGCTGGCACTTGCCAAATCGGTCGAATTGCGGCCACCACATTGCAGCTTATTTTAGAGGAATTCCCGCAACTGCAACAGCACTGGCAGCAAGAATTTCAAGAGCGACAGCGGTTAATATTTTTCAAGACACAAACAGATTTGCGATCGCTCCCTCCCCACCAACAACAGCTTCTGTGGCCCCACTTACTTCCTTACATAGAAGAAAGCCGAATTCCGGCCGGAGTTTCCCTCGCTGAGCATTGCCAAAACTCCAACAATATTTTTTGGCTCCGCAGCGGTCAAATTCAAGGTCAAGCACCGCCAATTATCGGCAGTAACTGGGAACATTCAGACGTAAAGAGCGACTGGATAGCGGTAACTGACCTGATAATTTACCAGCTTAGCAGCGAACAGTGGGAAATCGCCCAAGCCACAATTAGTTCCGAAAGTAATTCCCGCCCTAAAATCATCCGCAAACCTCCAATTTTAAGCTTAGTAACGCCGCCCCAAGATGCCAGATCTACCTCACAAACCGAGCCATCAAAATTAACCGCTGTTGCTCAGCAAAAACCCGCAGCCGGAATCATCAGCTTTCCCAAACCAAAGCAGCGGCGATGGTTGAGCAGCCGACACCCATTCATTCAACAACAGAGCGCAGCAGATTGTGGAGCTACTTGCTTAGCCATGATTAGCGAATATTGGGGTAAAAAATTCAGCCTAAATTACTTGCGCGAATTGGCAGAAATCGGCCGCAGCGGCGCGTCGCTCAAGAGTCTGGCAAAAGCAGCGGAAAGGATGGGATTTCAAACCCGTCCCGTGCGAGCTTCTTTAACTCCGCTGCGAAATCAAAATCCCTGGATTGCTCACTGGCAAGGCAATCACTACGTGGCAGTTTATCGCTTTAAAAATCAACAGGTTTTAGTGGCTGATCCGGCGGCGGGCAAGCGGTGGATGAGCATTAAAACTTTTACCGAAAATTGGACTGGGTACGCCCTAATTTTAGACCCGACAGCGGAACTATACCGCAATCACAGTGCCGAACATCAAGGTATCAAACTTAAAAATTTTGTGGGCATAGTCTGGCCCTACCGGGCTGCGATCGCCCAAATTCTGATCCTCTCCTTGTTGCTCCAATTATTTGGTCTAGTTACTCCCCTATTTACCCAAGTAATTCTCGACCAAGTGGTTGTCAGCAAAAGCGTAGTAACTCTGCACGTTTTTGCGATCGGGCTGCTACTGTTTAGTGTTTGGCGAACGTTGTTGGGTGCAACGAGACAGTATTTGCTGGATTATTTATCGAACCGCATTGACTTGACTTTAATTAGTGGCTTTATCAGTCACACTCTCAGTTTGCCGATTAAGTTTTTTGAATCTCGTCAGGTGGGCGATATCTTGACGCGGGTTCAGGAAAATCAAAAAATTCAGGCATTTTTGACCCGCCAAGCTATTACGGCTTGGTTGGATGCTTTGATGGCTGTAGTTTACATCGGACTGATGGTTTACTATAACTGGCGTCTGGCGTTGTTGGTGCTGGCGTTGATTCCGCCGATCGTGATTTTGACTTTAGTGGCAACTCCGTTCCTGCGAAAAGTGTCGCGGGAGGTTTTTACCGAAAGTGCCAAGCAAAATTCATCTTTGGTGGAAATGATTACTGGGGTAGCGACGGTTAAGGCAACTGCTGCTGAGCGAGAAATGCGCTGGCGCTGGGAAGACCAATTAACCTGCATGATTAATGCTAAATTTCGCGGGCAGAAGTTGGCGAATTCTTTGCAGGTGATCGGGGGTGGGATTAATACTTTGGGGAGTACGGCTTTGCTGTGGTATGGGGCAATGCTGGTGATTCAAGATGATTTGACGATCGGTCAATTTGTTGCTTTTAATATGATGATTGGGAGCGTAATTTCTCCTGTGCTTTCAGTGGTGGGACTTTGGGATGAGTTTCAAGAAGTGCTGGTTTCGATCGAGCGTTTGGATGATGTATTCTCTGCCCAACCTGAAGAAAGCCCTTACAAGCCAATGCTGGTGCTGCCTCGCATTCAGGGAAACGTCAAGTTTGACAATGTTTCTTTCCGCTATTCTCAGGATGAGGAACGCAATACGCTGCAAAATCTTTCCTTTGAGGTGCAAGCTGGAGAAACTGTGGCAATTGTCGGCCGCAGCGGTTCGGGTAAGAGCACTTTGGTAAAGCTGCTGCAAGGTTTCTATTATCCAGAAAAGGGGCGGCTGACAATTGACGGCCACGATATTCGGCACATTTCTTTGCAGTCGCTGCGAGTTCAGTTGGGTGTTGTTCCTCAAGATTGTTTCTTGTTTTCGGGAACGATTTTGGAAAATATTACGCTGTATAAAAACGGAAATGATGCTGCTTCTGCAAGCTTGGAACAGGCGATAGAAGTGGCAAAGCTAGCAGAAGCTCACGCTTTTATACAGGATATGCCGCTGGGTTATCAAACTCCTGTGGGGGAAAGGGGAACGAGTTTGTCTGGGGGCCAGCGACAACGAATTGCGATCGCCCGCGCTCTTTTGGGTGATCCCCGGATTTTGGTTTTGGATGAAGCAACTTCTTCGCTGGATACCGAATCTGAGCGCAGGTTTCAGCAAAATCTCGCCCGCATTAGTCGCGATCGCACTGCGTTTATTATCGCTCATCGGTTGTCTACGGTGCGTAATGCCGATCGCATTTTGGTTCTAGACAAAGGCATTTTAGCCGAACAAGGCAACCACGACGAATTGATGGCTGAACGCGGACTTTACTATCACCTCGCTCAGCAACAACTCGATATTTAAGTCATTAGTCATTAGTCATTGGTCATTAGTCATTGGTCATTGGTCATTAGTCATTGGTCATTAGTCATTAGTCATTGGTCATTGGTCATTGGTCATTAGTCATTGGTCATTAGTCATTAGTCATTAGTCATTAGCAACCAACACAAGACTAAATATCATTTTCACTGAATTCTGACTCCTAACTTCTGACTCCTAACTTCTGACTCCTGACTGATAGCTCCTAACAACGGTCAACTGCCAACAGTCAACAGACTAATTTGGAGGAAATAAAATGTTTTCAGAAGATGCCAAAGAATTAGGCCACGCTCCTAACGAAATAGGCGAAGTTTATGGGGGCGTAGCTTCTAGGCAAGAAAACGAAACCCGAAAAAAAGAGCGCTCTTTAGAAGTTGTCGAATCTCAAAATCGCTCATCTCAAACTAATGACGGTATCAATATTGCAAAATTACAGTTACGGCAGCCAGATGCTAATAATTGGTCTACTTCTTTGCACTCGGTACTCGACCAGCCGCCAGTATCTTTTCCGCAGCGGTTGATATTAGGAGGAATGGTTTTTTCCGTAGCTTTTGGAGCGTGGGCAACTTTGGGAAAAATTGACGAGGTTGGTCATGCTCAGGGCAAATTAGTTCCCAAAGGCGCTGTTTACAAAATTCACCCGACGGAGACGGGAAAAATTATTAACCTCGCTATCAAAGAAGGTCAAAAAATCAAAGCTGGACAATTATTGGCCGAATTAGACCCGTCGAATGCTCAGAGCGAGGTGGAGCGTCTTGATAAAATTCTGGACTCTTATCGGATTCAATTGATGCAAGAGATGAGTTCGATCGAGAGAACTAAACTGGAAGTTGAAGCGAGCCAAGCTATTGCTGCTGCAGACAAGCGGGGGGCTGAAGCTGCGATCGCCCGTGCGATCGCTTCAGTGGCCACCACGCAGTCTCAAATCGAGCAATTGCAAGCAGATTTAGTGTCTCAGCAAGCGCGGCAACAACAGCTCAAACCTCTGGAAAAGGATGTGCAAGACTTGCTCTCGCAACTGAAAACAGATATTAATTCCCAGCAAGGGCGGCGCGATCAGGTGAAACCATTGCAACGCAAGACTCAAGAATTGCTGTCGCAATTGCAAGCAAAAGTGGTGGCTCACAAAGAGCGGATCGCGCGTCTCAAACCTTTGGTAGATGAAGGAGCACTGTCAAAAGACGTATTGTTTCAAGCTGAGGAAGCTCTGCGAGAAAGTGAAAATGCCGTGATTAGAAGCCAGTTGGGAGAGACAACTCAGGCTGACGATCGCGCCTTTGAAGTCGAGCAAACCGTTCGCGACAGACAAAGTGCTGCCATCAGGAGTCAACTGTCTGATGCAACTGGGGTTAAGGAAAGGTTGTTTGAAGTCGAGCAAAATTTGCGCGATCGAACTAGCGCCATTTCTAGAGCCCAAGGTGAATTAACTCAACAACTGGCAGAAGTCGATCGACTGCAAGCCGAAGCCGCCAGCAAACAAGCTGCAGCGCGCCAAACGCAGTTAGAAAAAGAGCAAAAAATTCAGCAGTTGGAAATGCAATTAAATCAAGTCAAATCCAAAATTGCCGAAACCCAAACCCTGCTCGCTCAAGCAAAAAATCAGCTCAAACAAAGATTTCTCTACGCACCCGTCAGCGGAGTGATTTCCGCACTCAACATTCACAACACTGGTGAAGTAGTTCAACCGGGTCAAACTATTGCAGAAATGACTCCGAATCAGGCTCCTCTGGTGCTGGAAGTCAGTTTGCCGAACCGAGAAGCGGGATTTGTCAAAACCGGAATGCCGGTGCAAGTCAAATTCGATGCTTTTCCTTATCAAAATTACGGCGTGATTCCGGGAAAAGTTTTATCTATTTCGCCCGATGCCAAAACAGACGAGCGATTGGGTGTTTTTTACCGGGTGGAAGTGAGTATCGATCGAGACTCAGTGAAAGCCAAAAATCAAACCTGGAAACTCAAAGCTGGCCAAACAGCTACTGCGGAAATAGTCATTCGCCAGCGCAGCATAGCCGACATTTTGCTTGACCCTCTCAAGCAGCTACAAAAGGGCGGCATGAGTTTGTAGAAATTAGTCATTAGTCATTAGTCAGTAGTCAGTAGTCAGTAGTCAGTAGTCAGTAGTCAGTAGTCAGTTGTTATTAGCTTTCCAGTCAACAGTCAACAGTCAACAGTCAACAGTCAACTAATTTACAAAAAACAGGATAAAACTATGAATTCCCAATTTCACCATTCTGCCAATCATTCCCAAGTTGGAATCAAACCAGAACAATTGGATGAGATAATTTCAGCCATCCTGGCAGGAAAGTATTCTTGGGCTTGTTTTTTACTTTTGCGGTGCACCGGTTACAACCCTCTCGACTATATCCCTTACCGTACTTCCAACCGCTTGCTGAAGGAAAACAGTCAAACGAGGAAATCGGAAACTCAGCCGGCGCTGAGCAAAATTGCGGATTTAGATTATGTGGAAGTGGTGAGGGAAAAACGAGCCGGAGTTCGAGGGGGTGATGCAATTCAGATTGGTAGCGAGTTGCACTCAGATACCGCAGGTTTTGTAGCTGAAGTAGTCGGCCCAGGTTCACCTATCTCGGCGTTGGCGGTTGATGTTCACAATCAAGGATTTTTTGCTGGATTTAAGACGCGCTGGTTTAATTGGGCGGGTAAGTAAATTAGTCGATTGACCGACAACCCGGTTGCGGGCGTTGGGTGTACCTGTTTTTTGGTTGACTCACCGCGGGCGATCGGGTTTTTGAGTGTCGAACATCCGCGCTTTCGATAAATCTGCCAAAGTGGCAACACGCTGTGGCGATCGTACCTAATACTTTGTTAAGTAGGTCAACCTAAAAAAACGGAATACCCAGATACCCGACTTCTTTAAGAAGTCGGGTATCTAAGATAATAACGTTTTACGTTGATTCAATTCTTTAATCTAAAATCTAAAATCTAAAATCGGTTGACCTGTAATTTCTAGGGTTTTGCAGGGGCAGTCTTTGTCTATACAAGTTATCAATTGAACCCAATACTACAATCTTCCAGTCTCGTTAATAGACAATAAAACGAGGCTGGTTGTCCTATGTCAAAATACATCGATTTTCTGTAGATTTTGACCAAAAAAATACAAATATTTATGAAGTTAACTTTACATTTTAATTGTCCACAAATCTGCCAAATTGGCAACACAGCTCTAATTAGTCCAGATATATTAGGTACATCGAAAGCAAACAAGATTGCTTCGAGCAAGCAGTTAACCAACAAGGGAAAAAACCATGATTATCTCTGACCTGAACCATGTCGAAGTTGTTTCCGAAGCAACCAGAATCGAAGGCGGTTTCACTGAATTTGATTTGATTGTCGGCAAAGTTTCTTTCATTTCACTGACTGCTGGTATAGCAATTGGTAACGTAGCGGTAGCCGACGCTGGTGCCGGTGCGATCGGTTATGGCTCATTTACCAAGGCTGCTACCAGCACATTTACGACTCCTTTTTCGAGTTCATCCGGTGCATTTTCCGTATCGGTTTCCGATTAGGAATTCAGTCAAGTGCTGCTAGTTAAATAAGTCCGAACTACTGGCATCCAAACGATAGAATTACACAGTTTTTTAGTCAAGCAAACCTGCAATAGTAAAGGGAAAAAACCATGATTATCTCTGACCTGAACCATGTCGAAGTTGTTTCCGAAGCAACCAGAATCGAAGGCGGTTTCACTGAATTTGATTTGATTGTCGGCAAAGTTTCTTTCATTTCACTGACTGCTGGTATAGCAATTGGTAACGTAGCGGTAGCCGACGCTGGTGCCGGTGCGATCGGTTATGGCTCATTTACCAAGGCTGCTACCAGCACATTTACGACTCCTTTTTCGAGTTCATCCGGTGCATTTTCCGTATCGGTTTCCGATTAGGAATTCAGTCGCCCGCTGCTAGTATAATTAAGTCCGCACTACTGGCAGCGGAACGATAGAATTACACATTTTTCGAGTCAAAAATACAGCCGTATCCAAGAATAATAATCAGATAAAGGTAAAAATCAATGAGAATTGAGAATTTGACATATTTGGAGAAAATTTCTGACGAAGGCAATATTGTTGGCGGTTTTGCTTCAGTCGATATCAGTGTTTTTAGCTCCGCGATCGGTGCATTCACCTCAACTGCTGCTAATTCTCAGTCTTGGGCAGTATCTTCGCCTTACGGTGGTTCTCTAGCGGTTGGTTACGGTCAGGTATTTGCGATCGCCTACACTCCGCCGTCATTTCCCAATTTCCGAAACTAGATTCCGTGAATAATAGAAATTAAATAATTTCTATTATCTCGATAGGGTAATGAAATCACAATAAAAATGTATAGCTCCATTGCTTTTACCCACAGCAATCTTCAGTTGATTTATCAAGCTTAAAACAAATTTTAAGGAGATTAACAGCGATGCCTCAATTAGACGCATCTGCTCCTCCTACCCCAACGGTGGGTAGCAGCAGTCCCAGTGGCTCTAGCTTGTTAGCGGGTGGAACTGGTGCAAATAGTAGTGAACCTACTAACTATTCAGCATCTTCAGCATCAGCCCCAACAGCTAACAGTTCTAACATTTCTACTCCCAGCGAGGCTTCAGGAGGCAGCAGCACTTCTGCCCAATCCACTTCATCGACTTCCGACAGCGGTGCAGGCAGTACAAGCAGCGCGACAGCCACTTCCCCTACAGGAGAATCTAGCAACAGCAGCCAAACAGTCTATACTCCGGGAGCCACCTCGAGCAGCGGCAGCGCTACAGCCTCGTCGGGGGCTTCTCCGACGACAAGTGCCACAGCTTCGGCCCCGGCAGCAACACCAACAGCAACACCAACACCAACACCAACACCTGCGCCCGCACCTGCACCTGCACCTGCACCTGCACCTGCACCGTTAGGAGACAGCAGCGGTGCCAGCAGCAGCGCGACAGCGACTTCTCCGACAAGCAGCACCAGCACTCAGACAGCATCGACTCCCGGTGGCACTTCTAGCAGTGCCAGCGCCTCAGCTAGCAGTGGTTTAGATACTCCGCCAACTACTAGCGCCACAGCAGAAACACCAGCGCCAACACCAGCGCCCGCACCAGCACCAGCACCAGCGCCAACACCAGCGCCCGCACCAGCGCCCGCACCAGCACCAGCGCCCGCACCAGCACCAACGCCAGCACCAGCACCAGCACCAGCACCAGCACCAGCACCCGCACCAGCACCAGCACCAACGCCAGCACCAGCACCAGCACCAGCACCAGCATCAGCACCAGCACCAGCACCAGCACCAGCACCAGCACCAGCACCAGCACCAACACCAACGCCAGCACCAGCGCCCGCACCAACGCCAGCACCCGCACCAGCACCCGCACCAGCGCCAGCACCCGCACCAGCACCCGCACCAGCGCCAGCACCAGCGCCAGCGCCTTCAGAGAGTAGCAGTTCGAGCGAAACGAGCTCGATCGCCAATAATCAAGGTGTTACTAACAACAGCAGCGCGACAGTAACTTCCCCCACAGGCAGTAGCACTAGCAATCAGACAGCCTATACTCCGGGAGCTACTTCTGGCAGTGCAGAAGCAACCGCTACTACAGGCGATCCACCAACAACTAACATCACAACTAACATCACAACACCAGCGCCAACACCAGCGCCAGCACCAGCGCCAGCGCCAGCACCAGCGCCAGCACCAGCGCCAACACCAGCGCCAACAGCGCCAACACCGCCAACACCGCCAACACCCTCAAATAATGAGGATGCGATCGGTACCGGTGGTGGTGGCAGCAGCGCGAGCACTTCTAATCCCACAGATAACAGTAACAGCAATAATTCGATCGCACTTCCCGATCAGAATACGAACAACAGCAATGCTGAGACAACCCCGCCTCCAGAAATGGTCGCCCCAGAAAACTATCCGGGCGCATTAACTATCAGCTACGACAGCAACGGCGACGGATATTGGCTCGGCACCAACGACAGCGATGTGATTAGTGGCGATAGCGGGAGCGATCGAATTTTTGCAGGAAGCGGCGACGATATTGTCCAAGCTAACAGAGGTGATGATGCGATCGATGGAGGCGATGGAAACGACACTTTGCGGGGAGGGAAAGGTCAAGATTTACTGATTGGTGGCAACGGCGACGATTTTCTTTGCGGCGACTTCGGCAGCGATACATTGATTGGAGGTAGTGGCGCTGATACCTTTGCCTTTAGACCGGAAACAGCGAGTGCAGCAGCTAATCCATTGTTAGCCGATCGAGTCCTTGATTTCAATCCCGCTGAAGGCGATAAAATTGGGCTGACAGGGGGGCTTTCGGTAGCAGACTTGACACTCATGGCGTTTGATACTGACGGTTCCGGTACAGCAGACGCGACTCTGGTCAAGTTTAGTTCAAATAATGGCGATCGAATTTTAGCTGTTGTTTTGGGAACAGTTAACGCAGCGGGTGCAACAACTTTGAGCAATGCTGATTTTATTAGTTTGCCAAATGACATCTTGTAGCTAACCGTTAACCGTTAACACCAACTACCCCCCAGGAAGCGTCGGGGGACGAAGTTAATAAAGTTATATGGGTGGAGAGAGAAAGATGAAGGACTTTTACGGCCCATTGATTGAAGCAAGTGAAATCATCGACCAACTCAGACAAGACCAGCAAATAAAGACATTTAGTCAAAAGGTTTTGCAGAAAAAAGTTATTGAGAAAGCCGCCCGGGAACGGGGGTTAACTGTGACTCCCGACGAAATTCAAGCTGTGGGCGACCAGCTCCGCCGCGAGAAGCGTTTGGAGAAAGCGGCGGATACGATTGCTTGGCTGGTCGATCAGATGATTTCTGTAGAAGATTTAGAAGCCGGAATTTGCGATCGGCTCCTTGCCCAAAAACTAGCCGAACACTTGTTCAGCAAAGAAGTAGAAAAGATTTTTATTCAAAACAAATTGCAATTCGACCAAATAATTCTTTATCAAATAGTTCTTGCCAACCCCCAGCTTGCTCAAGAACTATTTTATCAAATTCAAGAAGGAGAAATCAGCTTTTTTGATGCCGCTCACCTTTACGATATTGACGAAAATCGTCGGCATATATGCGGTTGCCAAGGCAAGGTTTATCGGTGGGGTTTAAAACCAGACATAGCCGTCGCCGTATTTAGCGCTAAACCCGGAGAAGTAATTCGTCCCATTGAAACAGAGCTAGGATATCACTTGTTCCTGGTTGAAAAGTTTCTCCCGGCAGAATTAACCCCTGAACGGTATCAAGAAATATTGCACAATCTGTTTAACGAATGGCTGGCTAACGAAGTCAACCATTTATTGTACACTTCTAAAGTGTAGGTTGCGCGCGGAGCACAGAGAAGCCTAAGTGGTTTGACGGGCGAATTATAGCGCTCTCGGTGTGGTGTGCATGGAGCCCTCATCTAGAGGTTCTACATAAGTCGTATAACTGTTACGTTTAACTTGGCAATTTGGATTTAACTATATTGCAAAAATTGATAAACTGGCGAAAAGTAGTCAGTTGTTCTGGATGAACTTTAATTCGGCTCAATAGCTGTCCCAAATAAAATGGCTTGAGTACATCTCCCGGTCGTTTCTTAGAATACGTAATATTTTTAGCTTCAAATAACGCTCTCAAATAAGCTCCATGAAACTGAGCGTGAGTATTAAACTCTTGATATTTTCCCATGTTTTCAGGACAGTTAACTGAAACATCATAATATCTACTATAATCTAATAAAGGTTTGTTTTGAGGATTTTTATAATAAATCTTCCGATTGGCTAGCAGCCAACTTTCCAAGCATCGATTCTGAAATATCAGCACAAGTTCTGCATTGTTTAATTTCAATTTTTGCTGACTTAAAAAATCCTCAATTTCAGTTGTAAGTTCGGCAACAGTATTTTCCTCGGCATCCAGACACACTACAAAATAGCTGTATTTTCCGTTTGAGTTGATTTCCGCGATCGCAGGCGGGATATAATTGTATAACGAAGGATATCCTTCACCACTAATCAGGTAATAATTTTTTTGAGTCACATCATCGCAATTGTCAACTCGCTGCAACTCCGGTAAAAGGTAAGACAGCCAAGCCGGATAAACTTTTTTCTCCGATTGTGTTCCTTCGACCAAAAAATACAGATTCATTAAACTTTAATTCCTTCGCTGTATTCTTCAAGATTAATCAGTTGCATGAAAGCTTGATGCCTCGATTTTCCCAAGTTCAAATCTTTAGCATCTATGACAGTTACAACCCCACCTTTGCGAGTCACTATTTTCCAGTGCTCCATCCCAATATTATTGATTATGTAAGGATGATGGCTGGTGAGAATGAATTGAATATTTCTATTTTCCACAATCAAATCTGTCACAACATCGATACAGTTAATTCCCAAGCTGTTTTCAAATTCATCAATCAGGATTACCGTGCCTTCGGGCGATAAGTACAATTCGCTAATATGAATGAGAGTTTTCAACATTCCTGAAGAAATATTGTTTTGGAAAATCCAATCGTTAACACCCTTTTCTTTGATTTGAATAGGAAAACGGGTAAAAGATGGATTTGCGTTATCTTCTAATGCTTCTAGTTTAATATCTTCTACCTGCTCGAAAACATCTATAAATTTAGTTTTTATTTTATCGAATATATCGGGACAATGGCGAGCTATTAAAGCCAGTTTAAGAAGAATTGGCATATCACTTGCTTGAACATTTTCCAAAGCAAAATTATTATTGGAAATTATCGATAGTACCCTTACAGGGATACCATAAATTCCATTTAACAAGCTAGAATTGTCGCTATAAATGATTTCATTAAAAGCCTGCTGGACAGGTGAAATATCTTCTTCTTGATTTAAAATTTCAACTGCACTTTGAAACGGCGATAATTTGGGCGTTGTCTCCCCTTTGAATTTAATTTCATTATTGCTTCTTTCTATAATTACATTTCCCTCTCTGGATAGATGTTCTCGAACTATTCTAAATTTATTAATTTCGTCTTCCTCAGTAGGAATGATAGCAGGGACTTTTTGCGTTTCAAATTCGCCTTGCCAGCGATATTCTACATTGTTTACTGTCGAGAATGTAACGTCCCATGCTAAACCGTTTAACGAAGCACCATTAGCTATTCGCTGTAAATTCAAAATTCCTTTTAAAATTTGTGTTTTGCCGACACCGGAGACACCAACTAATAAAGCCAAGTTGGAAAAATATATCGGTTCAAAACGCCACTCTCGTAAATAATCCCAAAAAGCTACTTTTTTAATTCTCATTTCCCCCTCCTCTCTATTAATTATCTGCGCCCATCAGCGTTCATCAGCCTACATCTGCGGTTAAAAACCGACATAATTTTGCCGCCACCAAGCGCGCACAAACTTAATCTCCTCAAACGTATAACGTTCTTCCAAAAAATCATAAATTGCTCTCAGTTTTTCATCCCCCATAACTTCAATAGCGTACACTATGGCCTGCTGGCGTTCCGATTCCACCAACAAATTTATATCAACTTCCCTGCCCATTTCCATCAATTCTATCAGATGCCCAGAAATAGTATTAGGACTCATACCCCGCGCATTGGCAATGCCTTGAACTGTCAAACCTTGTCGGTATAATTCCCAGGTTTGCATCTGCGAATAAGACGCAACGTTGGAAAGATTTGGAAGATTAGCGGCCTCAGAAGATGCAGCACCACTTGGCAATCCTTGTTCTTGGCAAAAAGTGCGGATTGCCTCCAAGAAAACCTTACCGTACTTATCTCGCTTGTTGCTGCCAACGCCGTAAACTTCCTCGAATTCGGTGAGATTTTGCGGGCGTTTTTCTGCCATATCTCGCAAGCTTTTATCAGCAAAAACCACGTAAGGTGGCACAAATTGTTCGTCGGCAATTTGCTTGCGTAGTGTCCGCAGTATGCTAAATAAAGCTTCTACTTCTACTGCCAAAGAACGAACTTTCCCCTGTACTTCCCGCTGGGGTTCAATGGCGATTTCAACTGTGCGCTGACGTTTCATAATTTCCCAACTTTTTTCATTCAGTTTCAAAATGGGAAATCCGTCTGTTCTTTCGTCTAAAAAACCTTGATTTAACAGCGAACGACTCAATTTTTTCCAATCTTCGGCACTTCTATCTTTGCCAATTCCGTAAGTAGAAAGTTGGTGGTGCTGGTATTGCAATACTTTTTGATTTTTTGAACCGCGCAGCACGTCAATAATGTGATTCATGCCGAATTTTTCTTGGCATCTCGCGACGCAAGAAAGAAATTTCATTGCCTCAATTGTCCAATCTTCTACGGGTTTTTGGTTGCAACAGTTATCGCAAGTACCGCAGTTTCCTGGGAATGAATCGCCAAAATAACTTAACTGGATTGTGCGTCGGCACTCGGTGGATTCTGCATAGTTGATTACTCGACGCAACTGTTGGCGGGCAATTCGTTGTTCTTGCGGATCTGGTTTTTGCTCGATGATGTAGTCGATCATTTTGACATCGCCGTAGCCAAAAAATAAGCTGCAATGGGCGGGTTCGTTGTCTCGGCCTGCGCGGCCGGATTCTTGATAGTATCCTTCGAGATTCTTGGGTAAGTCGTAGTGAATTACAAACCTCACGTCTGGTTTGTTGATGCCCATACCGAAGGCTATTGTGGCTACCATTACTTGCACGTCGTCGCGAATGAAGCGGGTTTGATTGGTGGCGCGATCGACATCGTTCATGCCGGCGTGGTAGGGTAAGGCTTGGATGCCGCTTTGTTGCAATTTATAGGCAACTTCGTCAACTTTTTTGCGGCTGAGGCAATAGATAATTCCCGAACCGCCTTTTTTTTGGATGATTTGCAAAACTTCGGCAAAACTGTGCTTGGTTTTGGGGCGAACTTCGTAGTATAAATTGGGGCGGTTGAAGCTGGCGACGTGGATGTAGGGATTTCGCAGAGTTAGCTGCTGGATGATGTCTTGGCGGACGCGCTCGGTGGCGGTGGCGGTTAGTCCCATAATGGGAATGTCGGGATATCGATCGCGCACTCGCTGCATTTGCCTGTATTCTGGTCGAAAGTCGTGCCCCCATTCCGAAACGCAGTGGGCTTCGTCGATCGCAAATGCCGAAATTCCTAACTTATTTGCTACTATATCTAAAAACGGTAAAAATCTCTCGCCGAGCAAGCGTTCGGGTGCAACGTAGAGCAATTTAATCTTACCTTCGAGAATTGCTGTTTCGCGCGATCGGGTTTCCTGACTGCTCAAAGTGCTGTTGAGAAAAGTCGCCCCAATTCCATTATCCTGCAAAGCCTCCACCTGGTCTTGCATCAGAGCAATTAACGGCGAAACAACCACGGTCAATCCCGGTTTCAACAGTGCCGGTAATTGAAAACACAAAGACTTGCCACCGCCCGTCGGCATGACAATCATCATATCCCGTTTTTGTAAAGCAGCTTCGACAATTTCCTGCTGTCCCGGACGGAAAGAGTCATAGCCAAAAAAATGTTTAAGAGCTTGTTCCAGGGACAGTGGCACAGAAGATATTGGCGGATGAGACGCTGACATTTGCAGTAGTTGGTTGTTGGCTTCTCAACTATTCTATGCCTTTTGAGCACAAATACAGTTACAATAATTGAGAATCTCAATTTAAGCAGAAAAACTGATGCCGAAAGCAATTTGGAATGGTGCCGTTTTGGCCGAGAGCGACAAGTGCGAAATTGTAGACAACAACTATTATTTCCCCGCCGATGCCATTAACCGTGAGTATTTCAAGGACAGCAGCACTCACACTACTTGCGGTTGGAAAGGTGTTGCTAGTTACTACAGTGTCGAAGTCGGCGGACAAGTTAATAAAGATGCGGCTTGGTACTATCCTACTCCCAAAGATGCTGCTAAAAATATTGCCGGATATATTGCTTTTTGGAAAGGAGTTAAGGTAGAGGCTTAGGTTTTTTCCGCAGGTTTGTTAGCTGGCGATTCCGACAGGCCGCCAGGGAATTAATTCCCTGGCTCATAGCTGAAGTCGTCTTAAGACGACTGTGGAAATCCGGGAGGAATAACATAAGTTGCGATGAGTTCAAATAGAAATAATATCTAATATCTACTGATAGCGATTGCTCCTCTGATAATTGTCAATCCTGTGAACGAACCTGACGGTCAACGGATTACCGTTAGACCGCAGGCTTCTTTTTCCTTTTCTGCAAAGGCTTTTTTGAGTGACGGAGTTCCCCCGCCACTTTCGTAACTCAGGCCAATCTTTTTTATAAGTTTGGCTGAATTTTCATCTCGATCCAAAGATTCCCCACATTGGCAAGAATGCCAGCGCTCCGACAAGTCTTTTGGAACTTTGTTGAGGCAATTCCAGCAATGTTGAGAAGTTCCTTTTGGAGCGACAAACAAAACGCTTTTACCTAATTTCCAGGCGACATATTTGAGAACGCTGGCGAATAGTCCGTGAGCAGCATCAAGCATGGATTTATTCAAACCACTTTTAGCTGACTGACCGTTTGGCAAATAAACTAAATTGCCATCCTCAATATCGGTCTTGGGTTTGGCACGTCTAGTCAGATTTTTGACACTCAAATCTTCAACAACTAAAACATCACATTTGCCGAAGAGCAGCTGTGCCGTTTTGAATTGAAAATCTAGTCTAGCTCTAGCTATAAACTGGTGAAGTTTAGAAATCTTATCCTTGATTATTTTCCAAGGCTTAGAACCTTTAACCCTACTAGCCAGCTTCGCTTGAAGTTTTGCTAATTTCTGGGCAGATTTTCTCAAGAATCTAGGATTTTCAACTCTTTCACCATTGGATAGGTAAACGTAATTAGTAATTCCCAAGTCAATACCAAGAGTGTTTTCTTCAGTCGGTTGAATTTCTGCAACCGTTACGGGAACCGTCTTATCTTCTAGCGTCAGGGAAATATACCACCCATCCGCTTCTCTGATAACTGTACCCGTCTTGACCTTGAATCCTGTTGGTATTGGACGATGGAAAACCATAGGCACTTGACCTATCTTTGCGAGGTCGATACAAATCCTATTTTGTTCGTCCTTGACAATATCTAAGTTGTCTAATTGAGGATAAGTGAAAGATTTGTAGTAGTGAAGTCCTTTGAACTTGGGCTTGCCTCTACGATTGCCATTTTTGTCCGGCGTGGTGAAATTTGAGAAGGAAGTATCCACCCTGTTTACTACATCCTGTAAAACCTGAGAATCCAACACTTTATAATCAGGAAATAGCTTTTTAGTGTTTTTAATGTCGGCAAGCTGTATGGTTTGCCACTGTACATATCCGCCTTCAATGTTCGAGAAAACATCACCCTTTTTAGTTAAAGGATTGCCTGATTCATCCTTTTTTCTACCATCCCTAGTCTGCACTCTGGTTAAGGGAATATTTTGATAAATCTCCTCAACAGGAACTATCGAAACAATCAATGGGCAAGCGTTCATAGGGGTTCTCGTGGCTTCCCACCATCTAAATCTTTCACCGAGTCGGTAGTTGTACTGCCGACGACAGAGTTCTAAATGAGCCACAATTGTTGCTAATTGGGCTTTTGTGGGTTTGAGGCGGTATTTGTATGTCAGTTGCATCGGAAACTTCCTTTTTTCGACCTACTTTAATGTACCATTTTTTCAGTTTAATGTTTAGAAAGTACATCAAAGTTAAAGGTACTTGCAATGTCTAATTGTCGGCTTCCGTCCCTCCATCCGACGCTTCTGGACATCCCTGCGGTAATTTATTCGGGGTACTTCGCGCAGCGCTCAGATTAATCCCCTCTAAATATACCGAGGGACTTCCCGGCTGTTAGTTAAAATATAGGACAGAGCTTAATTAAATTCAATACCATAACCGCTATATTTAACAGTCCTCTTTGAGAGGACTTTCGCTATGAGACGGGGGTTTTGAACCCCCGGCGGACTGTTGGAGAAGCGAAAGCATCCTCAAATTTTAATCTTTTTCCCAAACGGCAACAGCTTCCGAACCCAAACCACGGCGAACAACAATCGGTTCGCTTTGTGTCAAATCGAGAATGGTAGAAACTTGATATCCCGGATCGGAACCGTCATCGACAATGACATCTACTAACTTTGAAAAACAGTCAAACAGCTCAGCTTTGCCAAAGCTTTCTGCTTTTCCGGCCGGGACTGGTGCTGCACCTTCATCATCTGTGGTAATGTTAGCGGATGTTGAAATAATTGGATTTCCCAAGGCTTCCAACAGTGTAAAACAAAGCCGCTGGTCGGGAACGCGAATTCCAGTGGTTTTCCGTTTTGGGTTCATTACCAACCGCGGCACTAACTTAGTAGCTGGCAGCAGAAATGTATAAGGCCCCGGTATTAACCGCTTGATAATTCTGTATGCTTCATCGCTGACAGCAGCATAGTCGGTGATATTTGACAGAGAGGAACACAGGAACGTTAAAGGCTTATCATTGGATAGTTGCTTGATCTGCCTGACTCGTTCTACCGCAGACTTGGAGTTGAGATCGCAGCCGATCGCGTAAACTGTATCTGTCGGATAAAGCATCACGGCCCCATCTTTTAGAGCTTTGTTAATTTTCTCGATCCGGTCTCTTTGGGGTGCAACTGGATGCACTTCGTAAATAGTTGCCATGTTAAGATATTGCAGGCTAAGTGGGCGATCGAAATATCGAGTGAAACAATCAATGCTAAAAATTAATTGTTAACAATGAATAAAATAGCTTATTTTGACTGTCCAACCGGCATTGCTGGCGATATGTGCATCGGAGCTCTCGTCCACGCCGGCGTTCCTTTAGAATACCTAATCGAAAAACTCAATTTGCTCGGCATTTCGACAGAGTACCAGTTGCGGACGGAATTAGTCCACCGGAATACTCAACAAGCAACTAAATTTTATGTCGATTTAGCTGCGGATTTGTCGTTAAAACCGGAAAATCCTGCTACCGAACTCGATCCCTCAGAAACGGAATCCCCGACTTTCGACGCCCGCCGCCACCATCATCATCACGGGGAAGAACATTCTCACAGTCACGGGGAAGAAGATGCAGAAATTAGCCACAGTCATCACCGCAATTTACCCGAAATTGAGCAGATCATCGTCTCTGCAAAATTGCCTCCGCGCGTGGAAGCTTGGAGTTTGGCCGTATTTGGCAAATTAGCAGAGGCAGAAGGTGCCGTACACGGTATCCCCGCCAGCGAGGTTCACTTTCACGAGGTGGGGGCGACGGATGCAATTATTGATATTGTGGGTACTTGTTTGGGTTTGGATTGGTTGGATATTGAGGAGTTTTACTTTTCGGCGATGCCCACTGGTGGCGGTACGGTGAAGGCGGCCCACGGCCGATTAGCGGTGCCGACGCCGGCGGTGATGCGGTTGTGGGAAACGCACCGAGTGCCGGTTTATAGCAATGGGATCGATCGCGAATTGTGCACTCCTACGGGAACTGCGATCGCCTGTACTCTCGCCTCCGCTTTCGGCCCGCCACCGCCGATGCAAATTCAGGCCATTGGTTTGGGTGCAGGTTCTCGAAACCTGGCAATTCCTAATATTTTGCGCCTCTGGATTGGGGAGAAGTCAGAAGGAAGTTCGGCAACGGATTCTGTAACGGATGTAACGGATGTCAGAAAGAGGGCAGAAGGAAGAGGGAAGTTTTTAAACAATACTCAATTCCCAATTACGGATTCCCAATTACCAATTACCAATTCCATAGAAACTATTACGGTACTGGAAACGCAAATTGATGATTTGAGTCCGCAGGCGATCGGCTATGTTTTTGATGCTTTGTTTGCCGCCGGAGCTCTGGATGTTTTTACTGCCCCAATTGTGATGAAAAAGTCGCGGCTGGGGGTTTTGTTAACTGCGATTTGTCATCCAGAATTTGAGGATGCTTGTGAAGCAGTTATCTTTCGCGAGACTACTACTTTGGGAATTAGGCGATCGACTCAACAAAGAACTATTTTACACCGAGAAATCCAGACCGTTCAAACAGAATACGGCGAAATCAAGATAAAAGTTGCGAAGTCTGGACAAACGATTGTTAATGTACAGCCGGAATACGAAGATTGCGCGGAAATTGCCAGACTTAAAAATATTAGCTGGCGGGAAGTTCACCGCTTGGCGCTGCAAAGTTGGTACGATCGAGGTTAGGAATGAGAATTAAATAACTTCCACTCTTGAAAGTGGGATGGGCGTCCCGCCCGTCCAGAAAGGACGGGCGGGACGCCCATCCCACAATAACAATTAAAATTGTAAGTTATTTAATTCGCGATCCTTAGTAAATTACAGTGACTTACATGAGGAATTTAGTCCCTGACGGGCTGACAATCGGTCAGACCCAGGAGGCTTGAGGAATATCTAAATCAGAGGAATCAAAACCTCTGATATCATATCCGGTAGATTACCCCTAATACGGTAGGGGCGGGTTCACTAAAAATATCTGCCAATAATTGACAATCTCAAAAACCCGCCCTTTTAATCGCTTTTTCTTCAAGCTATTATAGAAACATACTTGATTCTCGATCGCATTATGGTTGCCTTACCCGATCGCCCATCGATGAGTGCAGAAGAATACCTGGCTTGGGAACCCACCCAAGAGGAACGCTACGAGTATTGGGATGGCGAAGTCGTCGCCATGAGTGGGGGCACCCGCAATCACAATCGAATTTCAGGAAATTTCTTCAGAATCCTAGATGATGCCCTTGTCGATCGCCCTTGCGAACCTTACATCGCGGATGTCAAAGTCCAAGTGGAACGAGGGCAAAAATATTTTTATCCTGATGTTGTGGTCACTTGCGACGAGCATGATAACGATCCGCAATTAGTGCAATTTCCTTCCTTAATTATCGAAGTTTTATCGCCTTCCACAGAAGCAGCAGATCGCGGCATTAAATTTGCTAAATACCGCCAATTTTCAACACTGCAAGAGTATGTCTTAGTGCAAGTTGAACAGCCAGGAGTAGAGATATTTCGGCGCAATCAA
The DNA here is from genome assembly GCF_036705145.1 of Microcoleus sp. B5-D4. Lineage (NCBI taxonomy): Bacteria > Bacillati > Cyanobacteriota > Cyanophyceae > Oscillatoriales > Microcoleaceae > Microcoleus > Microcoleus sp. B5-D4. Next base: position 33,669 of record NZ_JAUBTV010000057.1, read on the forward strand.
CAGGGGCAATGGGTTCTCTCCGAGTATGGTTTGGGCGATTCCTTGCAACTTGAATCGGTGAATCTAGAAATTGCGATCGCCGATTTATATCGCCAAGTACAATTTTCTTAAAAATTTCCCTGTCAAGGGATTTGATATTAAGGAATGAGAATTAAATAACTTCCACAAGTTTGTGGGATGGGCGTCCCGCCCGTCCAAAAAGGACGGGCGGGACGCCCATCCCACCATAACAATTAAAATTGTAAGTTATTTAATTCGCGATCCTAATTATTGTAGCAATTTTTTTTAGTATTTGAACGAACCACGAAGACACGAAGAGCGCGAAGAAAGAACAGTATCTTATTCTTTCTCTTTCTTCGCTTCCGCGTGCCTCGCGGTTCATTTAATCTTACTCCCGATTCGTAAAAAACTCGGTTTCTGGGCCCCGATGCGTAAGTCCAATTTAAACTGAGATGTTGCACCATTCTCAATAAGCTTTTTATGGACAGGCAAGATGCCTGTTCCACAAAGAGTGAATTTTCTTGTGGAACAGGCATCTTGCCTGTTCTTGAGAATGGTGCAAGATGTGAGATTTAAACAAACTGACCCGTTGAAGTCGATCGCACCCGACGAATTCCAATCACCGACGGCATCGGCGAACGACGCCGATCGTTCTCAATATTACTCGGCCACAAACTGCCGCGAGACACACTCCGAGTCTGATTGAAAACAGCACCGTTCAAATCCAACATTTCAATTTGCCGACTCAGTACAGTACCATCATCGATCGGGCAATCTTCCCCAGGATGCTGCACCGCAAGCAACAGCGTATCTCCCACAAAAGTCGGCCCAGTCATTTCGCACCGATTCGGGCCGTAAGCAAACGGAATTACTGTTCCTGCATTCGGCCCAGAAGTCGGAATATAAAACAGCCAATTGTTGCCGAAAACTCCAGTAAAATCTGACACATTTCCCGTCTTCTTGTGGTCGATCGTCGTTGGCTTTCCAGCCGCACCGACATCAAAACCGTTGTGCGTGCTCGTAGACATATCAGTGACGCCCCAAACATTGCCTTGAGTGTCAAAAGCCAAATTATCTACACTAGCAAATCCCGCCCCAGCTACCGAACCCGCTTCTCCACCTTGAGCCAAACGCTGCCAGCGGAACGTCAAACCTGCACCGTCTGGACTGTCTTCAATTATTTTGTAAAGTCCTCCCGACTGCTGAGTGCTGTTGACGGCGCTACCGTATTTAGCAACAGTAAAAATGCGAGAATCTGGATAGCCGTCGCTTCCGGGTGCTGCGTCCGTATAAGCAATGAAAACTTCCTTAGTAGTAGGATTAACTTCCAAATCTTCCGGGCGCGCCGTCGGAGTGCCACCAATCAAATTAGCAGCTAAGAAAGCATCAACTAACACCGCACCTTGGCTGCTGTAGAAATTAGCCAGAGTTTTATTTTGGTAGCCCGGAATTGCTGTTGCTTCATTGGTTGTATCTACTACAAAAGAACCGCCGTCTTCGGTTTGACCAGCAATTCCGGCGCGTTTGGGCAAGCGAGTATTTGCATCTCTTTGAGCTTTGCCAAAACTTGCTAATTCCGCCTCGCCAACTTTAGAAGGACGCACCGGATTTGTCGGGGTATTTAATGTCAGTGGCAGCCATCTTCCAGTACCGTTGCGGTTATATTGGGCCACGTACAAAACGCCGTCTTCAAATAATCGGCTGTTGTTTTTATCTGCGGGATTCGTGACAGTACCGTTGCTGACAAATTTCCAGGTGTGTCCGCCGCGCCGATCGTCCCCCATGTACCCTATTAACTTGCGGCCTGCTTCAGCGCGAATCCCGACGTTTTCGTGGCGGAAACGGCCCAACCATGTGTGCTTCCGGGGGCGGAAACTCGGATCTAGGGGATCGACTTCTACCATCCAGCCGTATTTTTCGCCGACTAAGCCGAATTCCTCACCGATAGTGCCCTTGGCGTAGCTGGTTTGGCCACCGTTGGGTTTGATGTTTTCCTGAACTCCGACGAAGAATAGTTCGCTACCTTGGAAGTTTTCTTCGGCGGAGAGGATTGTTCCCCAAGGGGTTGTGGCGCCGGAACAGTTGTAAGCTGTACCGATGATGCGGTTGCCGAGTCCGTCGGTGTTGACTTGCGCGAAGACTTGGGTAGCTGCGGGGCCCGTGCCGGTGAGGTACTCGTTATCGCCTTGTCTGGTGCCCCAGGATGTGACATCTTTGTATTTGTCGGTACGCTGGCTGTTGATTCCTAGCCCTGAAAGTCCGTGAATGCGTCGGTTGAGGGGGTCGCCGGCGATCGCCTGAAATCTACCGTTAGACTGTTTGGTGATGCGGACGATCGAACCACCGAGATTGTACAGAAATTCGCCGAGGGTATCCCGATTCTTGACCGATAAGTCTATACCGAGGACGGCGCGATCGGTTGTGGGAAATGGTGCCAGATCAGACGGCGCTTCCGGCGCCACTTTCGACATCGGGAAACCTACATACTCGTGGTTAACCCAGAGATAACCGTCGTCATTGCTGCCGCGAAGGCCTACAAAGCCGGTGTAGTCGTTGTTGTAGCCGAAATAGTCGGCCGGATCGGGGAAAACTCGATCCCCCCAGCGGACAATCACGTAACGTTCGTATTCCGGCGGCACAACCACATCGTCAACAACGCTGTAACTCGTTAATCTAGTATCCTGCGAGGCAGCCATCACGGTTCCCTGTCCCCCCGGCGCCATCGCCATGAAGCTGGGCATTTCTCGATAAATCGGCAGCGGGTGGGGAAGTCTTAACGGAGTGAAAGATAGCGAAACTACAGCTTCTGCCGAGGTGGAATTGATGCCGAATAGTGTTTTAGTTACTTGAGGGGCAAGCACAGTGGTAGCTGCACTGCTGCCGAAGAAAATTAGCAGTTGTCGGCGAGTTATTTTAGACATAAATTCCTGTTCAGCCCAACTTCCCTAATCAGATGATTCCGTATGAAACTCTATCACTATTAAATTAAGGGAAGTTAACCTGAAGGTTAATTAAAATTGGGAGATATTTAGGTTAACAAAAAGTTAAATATTCTAATTGGCAAGTGGTAATTGGGAATAGAGAGAGAGATTCAGGAAAAAATATCTATCCGTGTATCCGTGATTTCCGTGTCGTGCTGTTGGTTATTTGTTGTTTGCGACCAATGCCCGATGCCCGATGCCCAATGCCCCATGCCCCATGCCCCATTACCAATATTTCAATCATCTCGAAAACCCGGATCATTTTCTCTGGAGGTCGATCGACTAGGCGCAGGTACATTAATCACTTGCGAAAACCCAGAATTTGCGGGCGAGATATTGCCATCTCTGAATCCCAGCAGCAATTGAGCATCGGCAAAATATCTAGTCCACTGTTCGATTCTCGCATCTTTCTGCCAGTCGCGGCGCGATACTCTCGATCGCAAAACGGGAACCCTTTGTCGGCTGCGATCGGCTGTAATGATGACTGTAACTTCTGTTAATGCCGGATTTTCTTGAAACTCGCGGGCGATCGACTCTTTCGCTAAATCTTCCGCCTGCTGCACTAAACTTGCAAAAGATTGACTGCCGTCCGAATCTAAGGTAAGGTAGCGCTCTTTGGTTTCAGCCAAAGCTATCGATATACTTGCTGTTAAACTGATAATTGCTAGAATGACGGCCGACAATAAGCGTAGGTACAAATTCATTATTTTTGAAACTAAATACTAACACTTGTCAATGATAGTTAATAAAATTTAACAGTCGGTTAATATTTGATTAAAATAATGTTTTGGGTCACCATGTTTCCCTAAAAAAGTGTCCTGTAGGATCAATTTACCACCAAAAATTAGGCTTTTAGAGGCGGGTTTTACTCGAAATATTTGTCGGTAGTAAAGGAGATCGATCAACCCGCCCCCGCGTTACTCTTCTTCCCTCTTCCTGCTTCCTGACATCCGTTACATCCGTTACATCCGTTACACAATCCGTTGCCGAACCTTCCTTCCTTATGAAATCAACAAAATGTGCGATCGCCCTCGGTAGCAACTTAGGCGACTCCCTCGCCACACTCTCTAGCGCGATCGTAACCCTCAACAACACCCCAGGAATAGCAGTAAAATCCCATTCAAGCTGGTATCAAACCGCCCCCGTCGGGCCGCCGCAACCCGATTACATCAACGCCTGCGCCATCCTAGAAGTGGCACTAGAACCCGAACAATTGCTAGCAGCTTTATTAGAAATTGAAATACAATTTAATCGAATTCGCCGAGAAAAATGGGGGCCAAGAACCCTAGACCTAGATTTGCTGCTGTACGACAATTTAATCCTAGAAACTCCGACACTGACTCTACCTCATCCCCGGATGACCGAAAGAGCTTTTGTATTAGTACCTTTAGCAGAAATTGCCCCGGATTGGGTGCATCCGGTGACGAAAAGTGCGATCGTCCAACTCCTGCAAACCGCAGACTGTTCCGGAGTGCAAAAATTGCAACTGTAAAAATTGAGTACAATTCAGGGATCGTACCAGTTTCACAAAAAATGCAACCGTAAAAGCTGCAAACTGTGATAGTTATCAGTCATTCCCAATCTAAAATCTAAAATCTAAAATCTAAAATCCTATGAGATCGCCTATGATGTCTTAAATCGGTGCCATCAAACATTATTCGCTTGTCGCTTATGTCGATCGGTCAAGAACTACCCCAACTCCTCAAACAACGCCTATTTTACCAAGGGCGCAAATTCAACTTTGACGTAGCCACCCTCCGTCTTCCCAACGGTTCCGAAGGCGAGTGGGAATGTATTCGCCACCCAGGCGGAGCACTTGCAGTTCCCGTCACACCCGAAGGTAAACTCGTCTTGGTACGCCAATATCGCTTTGCCACAAAAGGGCGAATTTTAGAATTTCCCGCTGGTACAGTCGAAATCAATGAAAGCCCCGCCGAAACTATCAAACGCGAAATCGAAGAAGAAACCGGATATCGCGCTGGAAAATGGCAGAAATTAGGGCAATTTTTTCTCGCCCCCGGTTATTCCGACGAAATCATTTATGCTTTTTTAGCCCAAGATTTGGAAAAACTGGAAAAGCCGCCAGCACAAGACGATGACGAAGACATGGAGACAGTTTTATTCACCCCTGAAGAATTAGAAAAAGCTATCTTAGCTGGGGAACCCATTGATGCAAAATCTATTTCTAGCTTTTTCTTAGCCCGTCCCTTTTTGACTTAAATAGGACTGACGGAAAAAACCCGGTTTCTTATAAAAATCGTGCATCAAACCGATAAATCTTAACTTAGAAACCGGGTTTTTGAACCCGCTTGTGTCCAGAACAGTAAAATCTAAAATCTAAAATCTAAAATCTAAAATCGAATGTCCGATATATCCAATCTAATTTTATTTTGGCACCGCCGCGACTTGCGTATTTCTGACAACATCGGACTGGCAGCAGCGCGCCAGCAAAGCCCGAAAGTAGTCGGAATTTTTTGTCTCGATCGCAATATCCTAAATCAGGATGACGTAGCGCCAGCCAGAGTCACATACATGATCGGCTGCTTGCAAAAACTCTCCTCGCGTTACAGGGAAGCAGGCAGCCAATTGCTGATCATTCAAGATGACCCGATCCTAGGAATACCGAGATTAGCAACAGCTATAAATGCTCAAGCAGTATTTTGGAACTGGGATGTAGAACCCTACGCAAAACAGCGCGATCAGTCCGTATCAAACGCCCTCCAACAAGCAGGAATTCAAGTTCAAAATTTCTGGGATCAACTCCTGCACGCCCCAGATGAAATTCGCAGCGGTACAGGGACTCCCTACACAGTTTATACACCATTTTGGAAAAAATGGAACAGTAAACCTAAAGCCCAACCAGTAGAGACACTGCCGATAACTTATCTGGAATTAATGACAGGCTTAACCGCCGAAGAACAAGCAATCGCAAACGAAGCAGGTGCAATGGAAACAGTGCCAACTGCCTTTAGTTTGGGATTTATTTGGGAAAATCCATTAGTAATAGAACCCGGAGAAGATGCAGCGCAACAAAAATTAGAAGAATTTTGCGATCGGGCAATTTACCAATATCAAGAACAGCGCAATTTCCCCGCCATTAACGGCACATCCCAACTCAGCGCAGCCCTCAAATTTGGTGCAATAGGCATCCGCACAGTTTGGCAAGCTACTCAGATAGTAATGGACACTTGCCGCAGCGAAGAAGCGTCTACAAGCATCCGCACTTGGCAACAGGAAATAGCGTGGCGGGAATTTTACCAACACGCCATGTATAATTTCCCAGAATTAGCAGACGGCCCCTACCGTCAAGCATTCAAAGACTTTCCTTGGGAGAACGATGAAAAGCTCTTTCAAGCTTGGTGTAAAGGCAAAACTGGCTATCCTATTATCGATGCAGCAATGCGGCAGTTAAATCAGACAGCTTGGATGCACAATCGCTGCCGCATGATAGTCGCCAGTTTCCTCACCAAAGATTTAATTATTAACTGGCAGTGGGGTGAAAAATACTTCATGCAAAAATTGATAGATGCCGACCTTTCTGCTAACAACGGCGGCTGGCAGTGGAGTGCATCAAGCGGTATGGACCCGAAACCTTTGCGAATATTCAATCCGGCGAGTCAAGCTCAAAAATTCGACCCGGAAGGGGAATATATTCGGCACTGGGTTCCAGAATTGCGCCGCGTTGATACTAAACTTTTGCTAACAGGAAATATTTCGCCTTTAGAACGCCGACTTCTTCATTATCCCTCTCCGATCGTAGATCACAACGAGCAGCAGCGCAAGTTTAAGGAACTTTACAGCCAGCAAAAAAACGCAGATTAGACAGCTCGATTTTGGGCGATAGTTACCAGTAAATTAAGTTGAGGCGACGCCGTGTGCACCTCAACTTAAAAGATTGTATCAGTTATAATAAACTTAAATAAATCGGAGGTTGAAATGGTAACGCTGCAATTAAGACAAATCATTGTACCCCCTGGACATAGAGTGCTGTTCAATGATGTCAACTGGCAGGAATTTGAAGCAATTTTAGAAGAGTTGGGAGAACACCGTGGCTCTAGAATAGCTTACAGTCAAGGAACTTTGGAGATTAGGATGCCACTACCAGAACATGAGAAAGCTAAAATCATTATTGGCTATTTAGTGAAAATTCTGTTTGAGGAACTAGAAATCGAATTTGAACCATTTGGTTCGACGACTTTCAAGCGAAAAAGTATGTTACAAGGAATTGAACCTGATGAATGTTTTTACATTCAGAATTATGCTCTAATGATTGGTAAAAAGCGGATCGACTTAACTGTCGATCCGCCGCCTGACTTAGCAATTGAAGTCGATCTAACTTCCAAAACTCAACTCGATGCTTACGAAGCTTTGGGAGTACCTGAAATCTGGCGCTATGAAAATAAAAAGCTTCAGATTAATGTGCTTCAAGATGGGAAATATGTTGAATCTGAAATTAGCCCGACCTTTCCCAATCTGCCAATTATTGAAGCTATTTCTCAATATTGCGAACAAAGCCAAACAGTGGGTACGAGTCAAACTCTCAGATTGTTTCGCAAGTGGGTTAGAGAACAAATCAGGCTTTGATCACTGAAGTCCTCACTACAAAGCTGACTGTTTCCCAATGCCCAATTACCGATACAGACAAGTTATCATAAACTTAAATAAATCGGAGATTCAAATGGTAACGCTGCAATTAAGGCAAATCATTGTACCACCTGGACATAGAGTGCTGTTAGATGATGTCAACTGGCAGGAATTTGAAGCAATTTTAGAAGAGTTGGGAGAACACCGTGGGTCTAGAATAGCTTACAGTCAAGGAACTTTGGAGATTAGGATGCCACTACCAGAACATGAATTTAATAAGGAAATCATTGGCGATATGGTGAAAATATTACTCGAAGAACTTGAAATTGAGCGAGAATGTTTTGGTTCTACGACTTTCAAGCGAAAAAGTATGTTACAAGGAATTGAACCTGACAACTGCTTTTACATTCAGAATTATGCTCTAATGATTGGTAAAAAGCGGATCGACTTAACTGTCGATCCGCCGCCTGACTTAGCAATTGAAGTCGATCTAACTTCCAAAACTCAACTCGATGCTTACGAAGCTTTGGGAGTACCTGAAATCTGGCGCTATGAAAATAAAAAGCTTCAGATTAATGTGCTTCAAGATGGGAAATATGTTGAAGCAGAAATGAGTCCGACCTTTCCCAATCTGCCAATTATTGAAGCTATTTCTCAATATTGCGAACAAAGCCAAACAGTGGGTACGAGTCAAACTCTCAGATTGTTTCGCAAGTGGGTGAAAGACCAAATACAAAGTTGATATGAAATCCCTAAGCTGTTCTGCATCTAAATCGTATTTTTTGTGCGGGCTTTCTGGCCCAACCCCTACTCCACACACGAACTTTATCAAATTTTAGTTCACAGTTTAAATGTGCAACAGCTTAGTCCACGCACTTGCTGTCAGAAATCCGGCTTATTTACGATCGCCAAAAAGCCATTTTCTCACAGCAAGCCTCCTAATTCCGTTGTATTTTTAATTTCGCTTTTGGGAAATAGAGAGAGAGTAAGGGTGTTGACCTTGAGATCGATCGCCCACAAAAATAACATAAGTCCCCTTGTCCCCATAGCCGGAAAATTCTACATTCCCCGCAGCAGCATTCGCCGGCAGCACGCAGAAACGCCCCCTCGGCCCCTGAATCATCAAACTCGGAGCTCCAGCGGTTTGTACTGCAATCCGCCAGTAAGGCAAATCCTGCGTTACTTCGATGACGTGGTTCGGTGCTTGGGACACAAAACCGCAGTCGCCGCTATTGTTCGGGCCGCCGGAAACTCCAGAAACTCCCAGCGGTTCGGGAAATCCCGGAGCAATTTGTAGCGGTTGGCTCCGAAGGGCACCGGCATCCGCTAAAATCATTGCCAAGGCTAGGGTGACGATCGGGCTAAACCACAGTTTGCCGCGATCGCCCGGATAATGGATCTTCATGTTTCCTCACACAATGGCATTTGGTTCTAGTTCTTTGACGGTAGGGGATAATGGCGGTTCCAAACACATTAATCTAAAATAACTTCCGAATTTTTTTATGAATCCTCAAAATAACTTCAATTGGCAACAAGCGTTCGGAGAACTAAAAGCTAAAGTAGAACGATCGCCACTCATCACACAAAATTCAGACAGCTATCAAGCCCTCGGAACCTTATACAATCAATTACTGGACCAGTTTCAAAGACTCCCCAAACCCGGGCAGGTGGCAGCCTTTGCCGTCGCAGCGATAATTGTCCTGACAGTCTTCAATAGCATCGTAAAGCTAATTTCCGCCCTGATGACTCTTGCCGTTCTCGGAGTGCTAATCTACATAGCGTTTGACACTCACCGACCGTCCTAAAGGCGAGGTGATTCTTGGCTCCACGACTGACCTTACTACTCACTATCCTTACGGCAATACTTAAACCTTTCAACCGTGGAATACCACCAATTGACGAGCTTAACTTAGTTAATCCCAGAGGGTCTATCTCCCCAAGCGTACTAGGATATGAACCTAGAGTTCAGGCGTGCCCCGCCTTACTTCAGTAGTCAACAAAGTATTGGGTTCTCTGGTATTGGGATATTATTTTTTTTATCCCTAGCTGTATAGCGAGTTTTCGCCGCTCTTTGCCCCTAAATTTATGCCTGAAAGTGTGTCTCAACTGTTTCACGATGGCAATGGAGTTTCACCCTGACAACTTAATTATAACCTGGTTTGGGGTTGCTTTGCCAAGCGTAAATTCACGCTCATCCAATAGAAAGCCGTCAAGCCAACGACGGGGTTTTAAACCCAAATTTCTGATAAATTGGCAATATCTCCTGATTCCTCCAACTAACGACTAACAATAGGAAATTATAAATATGGCTAATCCCACCGCGCCCAGCGGCATCAATCAACCCGATCCGTCTTGGCAAACACAATCCAAGCAAATGCCACTGCTGGTTCGCAGGTGCGGCGCTTGGGCAGTGGAAATTTCGTTAATTGCGGCCAGCGCCCTCGTTCCCTTCAGTATCGGGGCATTAGTCAACCAGGAATCTCAAACCGTGCCGCTCAATTCCTCAGTAGCAGCAGCATCCGAAACCGTCGCCCGTACCTTGGGCATACCCGTGCGCGATCGCAATCCAAGAGTCGCACCCCTAACTAATCTATTCTGGTCAGGGGCACTGCTGGCACCGGCAGTTTTAGCGGGGTGGCAACTGTTTTTGCTCGCCAGAACCGGTCAAACTCTCCCCAAACGCTGGTTCGGGGTCAAAGTTGTCACAGCGTCGGGTACTCCTCCGGGTTTTGGGCAAGTGCTAATTCGCGAAAGTTTGGGGCGCTGGGGAGTGCCTCTGGGCGTCGCTTACGGCATTTGGCGCTTGACGGGAGCGTTTCCTGATTTGCTGATTTTAGGGGGGCTCAGCGGCTTGGCAGTGCTCGCAGACGGCGCGGTTGCATTGCGCTACAAACGGCAAGCGGGACACGATCGCCTCGCGAATACTTTGGTCGTCAATGCTCGATCGAATCAACTGTCTGACAATCCTGTCAAGAGTCCAGATTGGACTGAGGAAGACGCGCAGATTGCGGCTTTGGTTGTGACTCCACAAAGCGGGCTGAAAACAAATGCCAGTTTGTGGAATTGGATGCGCCAACACCCAGGCACAACTTTAGTGATAGTTATCATCGGCAGCGCGGGATTGATTTTAACTTTGTTTGTCGGCACTCTCATCTACACTCAAAGTCAAGCAAATATGCGGGATTCCCGGCAGCGGAACGACGAATTATTTGTAGCTTTAGTCAGCAAATTGTCTCCCACATCGGCTAGCGGGGCATCCGGCAGGCGATCGGCCATTTTGGCTTTGGGGGCCGTGGAAGACTCCCGCGCCGTACCTTTGCTAGCGGATTTGCTCGCTCAAGAAGACAACCGCGCTATGCTGGACGCGATCCAGCAAGCTTTAGTCAGTAGTGGCCCGAAAGCTTTGCCTGAGTTGCAGCGGTTGAATCAGGCCCTCAGCAACGACCTCGATTCCCTGCGGTTTGGCGGCAAGGCCCCCGAACGCGAGTTAGCGGCCGCCCGCCAGCGAACAGTACAAAGGGCGATCGGCAAAATTCTCACAGTGTATAGCAGCCAGCTCAACGGCGCGGATCTCAGCCGCACGGATTTAGCTCAAAGTCCTGCCGGCCCATCTCAGTTTACTTTAGTTTTAAACAAAGTTGACTTGTCGGGAATTAAGTTGAGAAATGCCAATTTAACCAATGCCAGCTTGCAGGGAACTCGCTTTTACGGCACCGGCGAAGACAGGCGTCCGGCTACCTTTGACGATTGGATTTCTGACTTGAGCGGCGCTAATTTGGAAGGAGTAAATTTGGTCGGGGCGTCTTTGAACAGTGCTGTAATGAACCGCACTACTTTTGTGCGCGCTGTCATGAACAAAGCTAATTTGTCAAACGGCAATTTGAACTCAGCTAATTTCAGCAGTGCTATTTTAATTGGAGCAAATTTGCAGGAAGCACTGTTAAAAAATGCAAGTTTTACCGGGGCAGATATAGGAAGCGCGAATTTGTCGCGAGCGGATTTGTCGGGTGCGCGTTTGGGCAAAGTGAAGGCTCAAGGCGCTCAGTTGTCCTTGACAAATTTGTCTAAATCGGAATGGCAAGGTGCTGATTTGTCCGGTGCTGATTTGAGCGGCGCAAACTTACAAAATGCCGATTTGACTTCGACTAAACTCGCCAACGTGAATTTAAAAGATGCTCGGTTGCAAGATGCGAATTTTCGCAATGCAGAGGTGAGTTCGGTTGATTTTAGGGGCGCGAATTTAGCGGGAGCGGATTTTAAAGGCGCTGTGTTTCTGGGGAAGGCAGCTTCGGATCAATTTATTCAAAATCCGACTGGTAGTAAATCCGGTCGATTCCTAGGAGTTGATTTTGCGGAGGCTAAGAATTTAGATAAAAGTCAAATTGCTTACATTTGTTTGCAGGGGGGGATTCATCCGAAGTGCCCGCAGAAGAAGTAAGGATTGGTTGTTAACGAGTAGGCTAATACAGTTGAGCATTTAAATTGTATATTCAGGGCGGGTGGGACACCCCAAAAAAGTTTGATTATTTTTTGACATACAATTTAAATGCCACAACAGCTTAGTCAACAATCAATAATCATGAGGAGTGCAACCGGGATTGAGATTATGCAATAGCATCCGAAGTGACAAGATTCTCAAATTGCGCCAATAGCATTCCATCACCATTATTTGGAACTCCAAAAATTTTAGGTAACTGGCCTGTTTGGGCGAGAACTTGTCTCACTTCTCGGTTAGATACATCGGCTAGATTTTTGTTATTTAGAATGGCATTAATTGCAGCGATACCCACACCTTGACCAACTGCGGCGTTGAATTCAACAATTCTGCCCACAGAACAGGCTAACCCTTCAAATCCCGAACACGGACTGACTACTGCCAGGTTAGGAACGTTTTTAATTAATGCGTGGCGGATGCCAATATTAAAGATAGGCTGTTTAAAACTCAGACTTTTCAACCATCCTAGACTGTTTGCTTTCTCGCCAATACCCGGAATGCCTCCGCGGACATCAAAATGATAGCTAAATGTTGCCAGTGCCTCATTAGCAGGTACGCCACCTAACAGCATTTGTGCGCCAGTTAAAGGTTCTACAACTCCTGTCACATTGCCAGCGTGTCTGATATAAAGTTCTGAGGCATAAGTAACAGAAGTAGCCCCCAAACTCCTCAGCCAAGTTGTAATAAATAACATCTCTCTTTGCATATTAGCCGTGGGTTTGCTCCCGCTTCTAGCTAAGGCTTCGGCTTCGCTGGCTGTGACTGCAAATAAAAGCGCATTCCACGAAAGTCGGTCATTTGGAAGTATTGCTATATTTCCCTCATCTAAAATTATGCCAGTTTCAGAAAAAGATAGTTTTCTTCCTCTAAATGAGTGGTAAGCTACAGACAGAGCCGGTGCGCGAACATCGATGTAATCGTTACCCGCCCACAGAGTTTTGAGATTGCCTTGAGTGTCCCTCATTTCCCGCCGAAGCTCTTCTGCTAGTTTGGCATCCTTGCCGGCAGCGTACAGCAAAAATTTTTGACTCTCTGCATCGGCCAGGTTGGTAAAGCGTTTTAGATAAATATAATCGAATTCTTTCAGTGCTCTTGCACTGAGTCCTTGGGTTTCAAAAACGAGGGTGACTGGAAGTTCTGAATTAGGCAGACCAAATGTTTCAAATCCCTTCAGCTTTCTCACACCGGCAGCTTGAGCTAATTCGGCATTGACAGTGGCATCAATAAATTGCTTGCCGGCATAAACTACGCCTTTAGAGGTGGTTATACTGGCAATTTTTTGACCTTCTTTACTGACTGATTTAATTTCTACTTTGCTGAGGAGATCAGCCCCAGCTTGTACCAGCATTTCTTTCAGCGCTGCACTGGCTTTGCGGGGGTCGAGTGCAATTGCCTTAACGCCGGATTTTTGTAAGAATTCTTTATAGATTGTCGCCGGTGAACCAAAGGTATCTAACTTTAAAGATTGTTGAAGTTCTTCACTAATCTGACTTCTATCTAAATAAGCAAGACCGCCTCTTACCAAATGCCCGCCAATTCCTTCTTGCAAGCTTGCTTTAGACATCAATAGAATTCGCGGATAACGCTTTGTTCGGCGAAGATATTCTCTGGCGGCAGAGATAACAGCTAGAACTCCTGGAACTTCATCACCAAAACAGATGACATCGTAAGAACGCACATCCATGACCATTATTTAAGAACGTCTCCTAATTTTCATGTTTTCGAGCTGGATCTCAATGTTTGCCGTCCAACTCTCTGTTTTTCCCAAATCTAGCTCGATATTTCCTGCTTCTTGCGATAAATATTCACACATTTCTGGAGGCAGCAACCGGGTTTTTCCCAGAAAATCTTTCGTTGAGGACGATCGATCGGGCGTTGAAAAACCCGGTTGCTGAGCGTCCAGAGTCCGTCAGTCTGGTACTCTTGATTGCCATCAGCCCAGATTATCAGGATCTATCCCCAACTCCCGCAATCGCTGAGCTAGTCGATCGGAACGTTGGGCCAGTCGATCGGCGCGTTGCGATTCCTGTTGGGCGCGCTGGGATTCCTGTTGGGCGCGCTGGGATTCCTGTTGGGCGCGCTGGGATTCCTGTTGGGCGCGCTGCGCTGATTCTTTCACCTGTTCTTCAGGAGTCAGATAACGTTTTCCATCGGCATCGTACCAATACAACCACTCCCTTGTCACCCCAGAATAACTTCCCCTTTCACAACCAATCCCCAAACCAATTTCAGGCATCCAAACTGGATTTCCTGACTGTAACTCGTACTTCCCATTGACTAACTTGTGTACTTCCAAATGAGGTTTACGACGGCGGCGGGAAGAATAAATGACGTAATAAAGTACGCCTAAAGCTTGATAAGTGTCTAATTTTGTGCTGTATTCCTTGCGATAAGTTGGGGAAACAACTTCTAGCACGAAAAGTGGCATGACATTTTCATCCCACAGCACGTAACTGGGGCGCAATTCTTCGTCGTAAAATCGTTCTACTCCTAAACTTAAGAAAGCATCTGGGACAAGGGGCGGTTCGTCAGGGTGATGATAAATACCCATATCTATGCCAAAAAACCAGTCCATCCGTTCTGCCCAAAGTATGAGCAATATTGCTTTTAACAACCCTGGTATTAATTCTTGCAGTTCGTTATCCACAGGCGTTTCATCTGAGTCTGGTAGTTCATCGGCTGAGGGCCAGTGCCTCGGAAATTTGTAATCTAACATGGCGGCTTTCCTCAAAACTCACTAATATTATACCGTTGATTTGTTTGGCAATAGTATTTATGGAACGAACCGCGAAGACGCGAAGGAAGAGAAGAGAAGATGATAGGTAATTTTGACTTAGTTAATCTGAAGTAATTTTTGTAAAAGATTTGCTGAGACTTACGCGATCGACTAAACTATGTCTAACCAGTCGGTTCTAATGGGGACTTACTAAAATCCTAGACATTTCTGGAGAAATCCCGAAATAGCTAAGTAAGTCCCGGCTTTCGTTATTAGGGAGCGTTAAAGTTCATACCTTGGGGTGCGTGCCAGCCCCAAGCACTATAAC
>NZ_JAUBTV010000058.1:0-48549 GCF_036705145.1 Microcoleus sp. B5-D4
GCCCGTCCAAAAAGGACGGGCGGGACGCCCATCCCACAATAACAATTAAAATTGTAAGTTATTTAATTCGCGATCCTCAGCCGTGATAATTCTGGGTAACTTCCTCCACAGATAAACTTAACGCCTCCGCCACTTGTTCGACACTCAAACCCATTCCCAACAATCGGGGAATAGCATCCCTTATTGGGCAGTTCGCACCTTACTAATTGACAACTACAGGTTCGCCAAGCAGAGATATGCTCAACCATATTTTGCTAGCTGTCAAAGCCGAACGTTTTTCAAACAGTCCTGGACGCACTCGGACAAAAGAAACCGGGTTTTTTACCTTGGGTGCGGGCTGCAACGCGTCTTTTTGTAAAAAAACCCGGTTTCTGGGCCCCATGCGTCCAGGACTATCAGAAATAAAAATTGCAACCAATACCAGAGGTAAGCAAAAGCACCTCCTTGGGACGGATATCCGCCGCCATTCGATTATTCTTATCAACACGATGGACAACCTATCTGGTGGTCAGAAGAGTAAACACAATCTACTGAGTTTGCTGTTTATTCTACTCTGGGAGATGACTGCAAACTTGGCAGTGTTATACTGCTTTTATCGGGTATCATACAGTTAAATATAATATATGACTAAAACAACACAGACATCTCAATTTCAGCAAGCTCTTGAAGCTGTAGAAGTTTTATCATTAGAAGATCAAGCCCTGCTTCTAGATATTCTTCAGAATCGTCTGCGACAACAGCGACGAAATGAATTACTCAAGGAAGTGGCAGAAGTTCGTCAAGAGTATGCTGAGGGCAATGTTAAATTTGGGTCGGTAGCCGATTTTATGGCGGAGTTGGATGATTGATGAAAATTGGTTGGACTCCCAAATCTATTCGTACTTTCAAAAAGTTAGTTCGTAAAAATCCTCAGCTTCGCCTTTTAATTGAAGCTACGCTTGAACTTTTGTCTGAAGACTGCTTTAACCCCAGCTTGCGAACTCACAAACTGACAGGAGATTTATCGGGTATCTGGTCGTGTTCAATAGATTATGATTATCGGATTTTATTTGAGTTTGTGACCAATCTAGAAGATGAGGAGGAAGCTATTTTATTGCTCAAAATGGGTTCTCATGATGAAGTCTATTAAGATCGATCGCCCTTTTCCGCAATTCTCTCTCACTATCTCACTCTCCAGCATTCTCCGTCACTTCTTCGACGGATAAACTTAACGCCTCCGCCACTTGTTCGGCACTCAAACCCATTCCCAACAACCGGGGAATTGCATCCCTTCTTGCCTGAAATTCAGCTTGTCGTGCCTGTTCTGCACTCTCGGCCCTTTCCCGCTGTTGTTCCCCTCGCAATCTCTCCAATTGGGCCCTTTCATCGCCAATCAACAGCAAATTACCTTCCTCGTCCCACCAGCGCAACCAAAGCATGGTTTGATTTTGATAACTGCCTTGCCAAAGTCCCAATTCTACGCCTAAAGGTGCAATTGGAAAATGACCGCGCTGATTTAGTTCTAACAGTTGATAATACCCGTCAATCAACCGATAAACTTCTAATCTGCCATTATTAACTTGGTAGATGCCGTAATAGGGAATTCGCATCACCCGCTCGTAAACCCAAAACTTTCCAGGTTTAGTGACTACCCCTTCATCGGTGCGAGATAAAGGAGTAAGATCGCGCTCTTCATCCCCGTTCCCGCTGGCAAATTCCAAAGCAATTAATGGTGCTATGTGTTCCCGCCACAGCACGTAGGAACGCCGAATTTGACCGTCTAAATTAGGAGGTACATTGGGAACATAAAACCAATCAGGAGCTTCTGCACCTTTTTCTGCCGGCTCGGTTTCTCGCCAGTAAATGCCGCAGTCTTGACCGATCGCATATTGTCCGTCAGGATGCCGCTCCTGCAAAATTTGCCCGATCGAATCAGTTAAAATTAAACTCTGCGGATGCTCCTGAAAATTTTTCACAAAAGTACCGTCTGACTCTGGTAATTGAGTGTGGTCTGGAAAAGCAGGAGGTAGAACAACGCGGTCAACGCTTTGGGTCATAATTCCCTCCGAGGTCTTACCTAATTGGTAATTAGTAATTGGTAATCGGTAACAGGACGCTGGGCCCGAGGGCTTAGAAACCCGGTTTCGACCTGTATCTGTCGTCGTTCAACCAAGATTTATCTTAGAAACCGGATTTCTTTTCGTAAGTCCTGCGTAATTAGGAATAAAGCGAGTAGTTTTGAGTTTAAAGTATTAAGTTTTTAACTTAATACTTTTTCACTGACAAGTCAAAACTCTTTTACTTAAAACTTTCCTTAAGGTTTCGGTAGCGCACCTTCAGGACTAGGAGAAGCAGCCGGTTCTGGACTAGGAGAAGCAGCCGCAGGATTCGGCGAAGGAGTGCCACTAGCTAACTGATTAATTTGGTCTTTATAGTTAGGAGGAGCTAACTCAGTAGCTCGATCGAACAGCGTTTTTGCCTCATCTGTTTTGCCCTGTTCCTTCAGCACGATCGCCTTTCCTAAAGTCGGGCGAAAATCTTTCGGATTAGCCTTAGCAGATTCGTCGTAAATCGCGATCGCCTCCTCGTAGCGCTTCTGCACAGCATAAACCTGTCCCAAAATCAACTGCACTGAAGTTACATCCACACTTTCCGGTTTCGCCAGATTTGCAGCCGGAGCTGCCTTGAGCGTATCTTGCAGCAGTCCGATCGCAGCTTCGGGCCGCTGCTGCACCAGCAGCAAATTCACCAACCCCTGCAAAGCCTTAATTTCCCCTGGCTTAGACGCTAAAATTGACCTGTAAGCCTGAGCAGCCCCTTCGCGATCGCCCGTGCGTTCCTTAGCCTGAGCCAGCAAAATCCCGTATTCAGTAGTCTCTGGATTCAGCGAAGCCAACTTTTCCAAAGGAGCGATCGCATCCTTAATGTCGCCCACTCCTTGTCCGATCAACTCCAGTCGCACCTGCAACAATCCCCGCAAAGCCGTTACGTTGTCAGGTTCCCGCTGCAAAACCAATTCGTATCCCCTAGCCTGAGCTTGCAGCAACTCTGATTGCTTCTCCCCAGACTGCGCCGTCTGAGTAGGCGTTGGAGTTGACTGACTTTGCGCTTGGCTGGCCTTGAGAATACTGTCCAAAATTGGCACAAGGGAAAATCCCAAAAAAGCGATGAGCGACAGCACCACCACCACAGTAATCAACCCACGACGCTTGTTTGCTTTTTCCATAATTCAACTATCCCAGCTTAAATCTACTATTTTCTAAGAATTCAGGCATTGCCGGGGGCATCTGCCATTTAGCTCGATCGGTGCAACCATAAAAGTTTTTAACTTCAAAGTCCCAACGGACAAAGCAGCCTTTTACTTGCAGCTAATATGGTAACAGACCCACAACTCCATGCTAGCTAAACAATTTTGGACACTGGGACCCGCGGTCCCAAGGACTGCGGTGTCTGTCCAATTTAGTCTGGTCAAGCTAAAAATTACCAAAAATATGGCGGATCAGCCCGTTAGGTAATTGGATTAAGTAAAATAGGCAAGCTGAATATCCTAAATGCTATTAGCCAGCAACTCCAGCTCAGCGCGATCGCAGCATCGATCGATCAGCAACTCCCAAAGTCCTTGCTCGCAAGGATTTTAGCAGCCAGCGAACCGATCGGCACTCGTAGCGTTGAAAGTTGGCGTTGACGGGTCACAACCAGACCTCCGGGCGCAAGCCCGCCTGTCAGGTGCTAGTAGTTTTTAAAGCAGTTTCTTCAGTTTATTCCTAATTTCCCTTAAGGGATGTGTCTCCGCTGCAAGGAGTTTTTATGAACCCCTCTCCCAACCGGTCTTCCAAATCGTCCAAATCTACTTCAAATCGCAAGGCTCAGCCCAGCGAACTGGCCGTCAATCCGCCTAAAGATACAGATTCTATTCCTGAGACACCAGACGAAAGTTCGGTGCCTTCGGCGTTGGCTGCGCCTGTTGACCAAAATCAACCGGCAACACCAACAGACGCCCCAGCGTCCAAGGATAGGCTGCAACGACCACGCTACAGTTCTGCCCCCGACAAGGACAAAACAAAGCCACAAGACCAGCCCAGCAATGCTCCTGCACCCCCGGCGCCGGCAGCGTCTTCGACACCTGTCAGCGATACTCCAGCCCTAGCAGTCGCACCGCCGGCAAACCCCGAGCCTGCCGCTAACGAAAGTCAGGCCGCTGAGGACATACCATCCGTCATGCGCCAACATCCCATTCCCCCCCCCAGCGAACCCAGACAGTACCGAGCTGTTGGTTTGGTGCGGGGCCGCTACACGCCATCAGAAGAGCAATTCACCCGGGGTATGCTGATAGCTGCCGACGGAACTGCCATCGACGCAGTTTTGCTGGGTAGAGTCATGAGTTTAGTCAAAAATCACCTGGAGCTGGAACAAGAACACCTGTGGGTGGTCTATCCCCGCACCAGGCAAGAAGACGGCAACTTGCACGCCCAGATTATGGGGGTTTGGGAGCCGGAAACGCTCAAGAAATCTCCCGAACCGTCCTCTGATGAGGAAAATCATGAAGCAGCGGAGATTGAGGCTAGCGGCGAAGCATCGACCGCATCTTTGCCTCCCTCGGAACCTGATGTTGAAGATGGCTATTTTTCGATTAGAGGTGAGGTGATTTATCAATCCCAAGACCAAGAAAAGTATGTCATCGTCAAAATCAAGCAAGCTCCCCGCAAGAATGACGACAAGATGAAGTTTTTTAAGTTGAAACTCAAGGGAGATTTAGCTACAAAGGCGATCGGGTTTTTTTGGGATTTCCACGTCAAATTGAAAGCTGACAGTCTGATGATTGAGCAGGCTAATAATATTGGTGCTCTGCCGATTAAAAAGCGGAAATTCCCCCCTGGCAGCAAGCCGCCCGGTGGCTTCAAAGGAGGAGGGAAGCGTCCGTTTACTCCTAAGCCGAAGGGTGACGGTGCTCCTGTAGGGCGTCCTACCATCAAGTCCGCAGCCGCAGCACCACCGCCTGTCCCGAAGGAACCTCTTCCTAAGCCGGTTAAGAAGCCTAAGCCGATCGAGGAATGAACCAATTTTAGATTTTAGATTTTAGATTTTAGATTAGTGTGTCCAACACTAATTTACAACCGCTAAATCGCCAATCTAAAATCCTTTATTCGAGCCTCACTTGGGCGCCCCACAAATCTTGGGGGAGAAATACTCTGTCGGTGGGTAGGGGAGCAACTGGGGCCGTGAGGGTAAATTGACCCGCTTCAATTTGCTGCTTCAATTCCAATGCTACTTGCCGGGAGAGAAACATACTCGCAAGGGGGGCGGCCCGCACAGGTTTGCCCTCGATGAGAATGCGGCCAGTCTTTAATTGAGCATAGCTGACTAAACCGAATGTGGGACGAACGCGCCGGGGGATAGAGAAATCTACCACCGGCGCTACTATTTTTTTGTCGGATACTGCACAGTGGGCGACGACTGTTTCGTTTAAGACGGGAAAGGGGATGCCGACTCCCAGCATCAGGGATGGGCCGTAGTTTTTGAAGTAGCAGCCGCGCACCCATTTGGAGTTCATCTGTTTGGCGTCGCCGATGAGTGCGAGGGTGGCGGCTGGGCCGATGGGGGTGCGGTTGGGCTGGCGTTTTTGCAGCGGGAAGTGCTGGGTTCCTTCCCAGGTGATGTAGCCCTGAGCGCCTCCTAGGAAGATGCGGGTGCCGATGCCAATGATTTGGAGGTCGGGGTCGTTTAGCAGGGGAGACATGGCTCCAAGGCTCGAGTAGACGGCGTTGCCGAGGTTTGGTTGCAGGGGGCCGAGGTAGGTGAACAGCGGGCGATCGCCTCCATTGACTCCAACAATAAAGTTTTGATATGCGTTGCGGGGATTGAATAAATAAAACTGGTTGATTGTATCGCGGGTAATCGTGGTTTCAAATGAGGCGCGGGGGTAGCAGTCTGTTACTTGTCCCAAGGCTCGCAACTGCACGGGTTTGCCGGCTATTAAGTCTTCGATGACGTGTCCGCCGCCCCGTTCGCGGGATTCTTCGCCGTCTTCGGCGACTTGGGTGGCTCCCAGGTACAGGTCTACTGCCCCGAAGCCGGAGTAGGCTAAAACGCCGTCTAGCCAGCACTGGCGGATTTTTATCGGCGGGTCGGTATGGCCGAGGTTGATGATTGCACCGGAGGATTCCATCGGCTCGAAGGTGCCGGTGGTAATCACATCGACTTCTTTGGCTGCTTGGGTAATGCTGGTTTCTTGAACTCTTGTTTTGAGTTCTTCGATTGTCCAGACTGTGGCTTTGCCCTGGCTGATTTTATCGTTGATTTCGTCGATCGATCTCATATATTTTAGATTTTAGATTTTGGATTTTAGATTTTGAATTGATTGATTTTGGAGTGATTTTGATTTGGGATTGATTTTGGATTGATGGAATGTCGATCGAGCTGGTTGTTTGAGATAAAAGCAATATATTATAACTGAGATTTTGCACCATTCTCAATAAGCCTTTTATGAACAGGCAAGATGCCTGTTTCACAAGAAAATTCACTCTTCGTGGAACAGGCATCTTGCCTGTTCTTGATAATGATGCAAGATGTAAATTATAACGGATACAATAACAATATCATAAATCAAATAAAGGGCGATCGCCATGACTCAAGCGATATTAAAACCAGTCACCTTCGATAAATTTATTGAGTGGTATCCTGAAAATTCGGTAAACCGTTACGAACTGCACAATGGAGCTATTGTTGAGATGCCTAAAGCAACCGGAGAACATTCAGAAGTAGCCGGCTTCCTCTGCCTGAAGCTAGGGATTGAAATCGAGAGGCTAGGGTTGCCCTACTTCGTTCCCAAAGAATGCGTTGTCAAAGCTGATAATGAGCTATCTGGTTACGAACCGGATGCGATCGTTTTGGACAGGCAGGGGGCGGACAGCGAACCGAGATGGAAAAAGGAATCTATCATTACAATGGGGAGTTCAGTCCGGCTAATTGTCGAAGTTGTCAGTACCAATTGGCGGGATGATTACGGCTACAAATTGGTTGACTACGAAGCTTTGGGCATTTCTGAATACTGGATTGCGGACTATTTGGGACTTGGCGGGCGACGCTATATTGGCAATCCGAAACAACCTACTTTTTCTGTTCACCATTTGGTTGACGGTGAGTATCAAGTCTGTCAGTTTAGAGGGAACGAGCGGGTTGTGTCACCCACATTTGGGCATTTAAATTTGACTGTTCAACAGATTTTTAGCGCCGGCAGAGATACGGTAGAAAATGCGAGGCTTGAAGATAGTTAGTTGAGGGTGATCGTACCACAAATTTCCTAAGTTTGTAGTGAATACTTCTGTCCTATAACTGGGAATGAATAAGAACTGAAGTCGTTACAAACCTTAACTATTGATTTTCAGGAGCGTCCTTTTCTACATGATCTGGGATGTCGGGCTTGTTTTCTGGCAACTTTTCGGATCGGCTTTCGGCGACTTCTATAGATTCATATTCTTCATGAATAGCAGAATCGATTGCTGCTAAGGTTTTAGGGCTGGCAGTCCACTGGTTTAGAATATCTTTAATTAGGGCTTCCCTAATCCAAACTTGAGCGACAACGGTGAGGGGGAGGGCTAGAAGTAAGCCTAAAAATCCAAAGAAGGTGGCGAAGAATACTTGAGCTATTAAGGTAACAGCCGGCAGTAGCGATACTTGCTGCGCCATAACGTAAGGGGTGAGGAGGTTGCTTTCAAATTGTTGAATTAGAAAGTAGAGGATGAGTACAAAACCGGCTTTTAAGGGAGAGTCTAAAAGTGCGATCGTCACTGGGGGAATGACGCTCAAACCTGGTCCGATATTGGGTATTAAGTTCAGCAAACCAGCTAAAACACCGTGGGCTAGAGCTAGGGGAACTTGCAATACTGACAAACCAATTAAACTCAGGAAAGTGATGACGCTCATGCTAATTAAAGCACCGATTACCCATCGACCGAGGGCTATTTCGCATTCATCTAATATCCCCTCGATTCGCCGTCGATAAAAAGAGGGGAAAAGTTGGATAAATGCTTTGCGGTAAGAGAGAGGTTCTGCTAATGTCATCAATGTCAAAACTATGACTAGCAAAAAGCTGAGAATAACACCTAATGTGTTACCTACAAAGGCTCCTGCACCGCCGACGAGTTGATTGAATAGAGGTTGCAGTTGTTGGATAATATCGTTAATATCAAGATTCGGCAGTCGCTGACCCATTTGTCCAGAAAAGCGAGATTCAATCTGATCGATCCACTCATTTAATTTTGCTATTCCTTGAGGGGCTCTTTGGGTAAGTTGTTGAAACTGTTGGGCAAATGGTGGTACAATGATTAGGAATAATCCTACAAAGATGAGGACTAGGAAACTAACTGATAAGAGTACGGCGATCGATCTTTTGAGTCCGAATTTTTGCAAGTAGCGTGCTAGTCTGTTTAAGGCTGTGGCTAAGACGACGGCGGCAAACAGCAGCAGTAGGGCCTGCCTGATTTGCCACAGGATGTAACAAGATGCGATGAGGGCTAATAAGCCCATCCACTGTCCTAGCTTCATTAGATTTTAGATTTTAGATTTTAGATTTTAGATTGAGGAATAGGGTATTGGGAATTGCAGCTTGGTAATTGCTCTGCAGCCCGGAAGCGATAAATCGCATCTCTATAAGATACCTTAGATGCGGGCGATCGCATCTTTAATCAGATACCCCTACTCGGACATTAGCATAAGCAGCCTCCTCAATTCCCTTTTGCGAACACCTGCTGCGCTGTCAGCTTCAATTCTGGGAAAGTTGGGGACTCAATACCCTCGCCGCCTCTGAACAGTTTGACTTGGTATTCCCCGTCAATTAGTTGGTAAACCGAAAAAGTGGGTTGTTTGGGGTTGCCAATAAACCGTCTGCCGCCCAATCCTAGATAGTCTATAATCCAATATTCTTGAATACCCATTGACTCATAAGCCTCAAGCTTTAGGGCATAATCATCACCCCAATTAGTGCTAGTTACCTCGACGATTAGGGGGACTGATGAACCCATTGTGATAATTGATGATTTTTCCCACCGAGGCTCGTTTCCAATAGTTTGTTCGTTAAGTACAATAATATCTGGTTCATATCCAGATTCCTCGCGCATGGGTTTGATGACGCATTCTTTGGGGATGAAGTAGGGCAAATTGAGACGCTCAATCTCTATTCCGACTTTCAGTGCGGTAAAACCGGCCACTTTAGAATGTTTACCGGTTGCTTTTGGCCTCTCAACAATTTCTCCATTGTGTAGTTCGTAGCGGTGTTCTGAATTTTCAGGATACCAGTCAATGAATTCATCGAATGTTACTAATTCAGGTATGATTTGAATCATGGTGAGTGCCTCAACTTTGGTTGCGATAGCTGTACGGGGAATTAAGATTTTGGCAAAAACATAGTCTTTATACCTAGTGTAGATCGATCGCACTTTTGGATTGCGTTTCTACTGCTGCTGTTGGCGCGATCGCCAGCCGAGGATAGCAGCTAGGATGATACTGGGGGTAAAGACGGCGATTAGGGCGTTGAGATCCGTAGAGGGTATGGATAAGCTAGGCCCTGCATATTTGATGGCCAGGGAAAGGGCGGCGGAAAGGGTGAATACTTTGAGGATGGGGCTGATGTTGGTGTTCATGGAGCTGGTAGTGGGTTGTATAATTAGGCATTGAGATTATTATCGCAAGTATTGTGTTGCGGCTGCGATCGCGCCTTAGAGTTTTTAACAGGAAAGAGGCGATGAATGTTGTTTTAAACCCAGAACTTGATTGAGGTTCGCATGATGACACAGACACTTTTACAGCCACTAGACCAACGGTTCATTCATTCCGGGATTAGCTGGCAACAGTTCAAGCTAATTGAACAGGGGTTTTCTGACTCCCCTGGCATCAGGTTGTTTTATTACAAAGGAGAGGTAGAAATCTTGGCAGTTTCCGAAGACCACGAAGCGATAAGTCGCACCCTCACTATTCTTTTGGCTCTCTACTTTGACATCAAAGATATTGAATTTAAACCTACAGGAAGCCTTACTCTAGAAACAGAAGGCGAAGCTTCAGCACAACCTGACGAATCATATCTTATTGGTAGGTCAACTGGAACTCCTCCCGATTTATCTGTAGAGGTTATATTCACTAGCGGTACTGTCAAAAAATTGCAGCGCTATCGAGTATTGGGAGTTTCTGAAGTCTGGTTCTGGGAGGATGGTGTATTGGCTATGTATCGCTTGGGTTCTGAGGGTTATGAAAAAATTTATTCAAGTGTGGTTTTGCCAGATTTAGATATTAACTTACTGTGTCGCTGCTTGCTGATGGCTTCGAGTGTGGAAGCGATGAGGGAGTTTAGGAGGGGAATTTCTGGTTAGGGCGATCGCACCTATTTTTTTATGCTTAACTTAATTTGAGTAGGTTGGCGCGATCGCCAGCCGAGGATAGCAGCTAGGATGATACTGGGGGTAAAGACGGCGATTAGGGCGTTGAGGTCGGTAGAGGGTATGGATAAGCTAGGCCCTGCATATTTGATCGCCAGGGAAAGGGCGGCGGAAAGGGTGAATACTTTGAGGATGGGGCTGATGTTGGTGTTCATGGAGCTGGTAGTGGGTTGTATAATTAGGCATTGAGATTATTATCGCAAGTTTGTGCTAAGCCCGGAAGTAATAGAAGATTAGGAGAGGGGCCCGATTGAGAGCAAAGTACCAAACCTTTGTTTTTTTGCCAGGGCGCCGATTTTAACTAAACTTACAATTAAATTACATCCCGTTAAAACACGATCTATGACCTACACCACAGCCAAATTACTTAGCTTTGAGGAGTTTATCGCCCAATATGGGGATAATACACGCTATGAACTAATTGACGGAGAACTCAGAGACATGGAACCTACTGGCCCTCACGAAGCTGTTGCCGGGAGTATTGCGGGTAAAATTTATGTCGAAATCTTTCGGGATAACTTCAACTGGTTGGTGCCTAAAAATTGTCTAATCAAACCACTCTATGCTGAAGCTACAGCGCTGCGTCCTGACGTAGTTGTTTTAGATAAATCAGAACTCGGTCAAGAACCCCTTTGGCAAAAAGAACCAGTTATTTGTAACGGTAGTACAATGAAGCTTGTGGCTGAAGTGGTCAGCACTAATTGGCAAGATGATTATGCCAGAAAAGTGGAAGAATACGCTTTCTTGAATATCCCAGAATATTGGATTGTGGACTTTCGGGGCTTAGGTGGTTGGCAATTTATCGGCAACCCAAAGCAACCGACTTTTACAGTCTGCCAGTTAGTTAATGGTGCATACCAGCAGCAACAATATCGCTTGGGAGATACTATTTCTTCTCACCTGTTTCCCAATTTACAACTGAGACTAGACGACATTATGCCGACTTGAAAGTCTGGTAAGCTGTCGCCGCGAACTTAAATTGTATATTCGGGCGTTGCTCAAAGCCACCCAACAAGAGTTGGATTGTTTTTTGAAATATAATAATTTAAATGCAGAACAGCTTATCGAGCGATCGCACCTTGGGCAAAAAAGGCAATCTAAACTTATCACAGAAATAACGTTAACAGTATTTAATGCTTTATGAATGTTGTTTGAAACCCAGAACTTGATTGAGGTTCGCATGATGACACAGACACTCTTACAGCCAGTAGACCAACGGTTCATTCAGTCCGGGATTAGCTGGGAACAGTTCAAGCTAATTGAACAGGGGTTTTCTGACTCCCCAGGGACGAGGTTGTTTTATTACAAAGGAGAGGTAGAAATATTGGCAGTTTCCCCAGAACACGAATTTTTTAGTCGGACAATTTGTACGCTGCTGTCTATCTACTGCGCCGAAAATGAAATTGAGTTTTCACCTACGGGAAGTTTTACCCAAGAAAAGGAAGGGGTAGTGTCTGCACAAGCTGATGAATCTTACTTTATTGGCCGACGCATAACCCCAAATTCTCCCCCAGATTTATGTATCGAAGTTATCTTCACTAGCGGTAATGTCAAAAAATTGCAGCGCTATCGAGTATTGGGAGTTGCTGAAGTCTGGTTTTGGGAGGATGGTGTATTGGCTATGTATCGCTTGGGTTCTGAGGGTTATGAAAAAATTTATTCAAGTGTGGTTTTGCCAGATCTAGATATTAACTTGCTGTGTCGCTGCTTGCTGATGGCTTCGAGTGTGGAAGCGATGAGGGAGTTTAGGAGGGGAATTTCTGGTTAGGGCGGGGGTTTCAGACTATTATGGCAAGTATGTGTTGCGGCGGGGCGGGCGATCGGCTATTTTCTGAGATACTAAGGTAATTGGCCAGCGTTGAGTGTAATTGAAAATGGATCACCAAAATTTAGAGTTAATAGAAAATATTCGCCAGCAATTTAACAATACTCCTTATCCCAGAATCCCGCTGGAAGAATCTCCAAAAGACCAGAGTGAATTGCTCTACCTTCATAATCTTGTAACTGCTTATTACTTAAGAAATAGAATAGTTATTAATACAGAAGGTAAAGTTATCCTAGATGCGGGATGCGGCACCGGTTATAAATCCTTGGTTTTAGCTCTAGCCAATCCAGGAGCGAAAATAGTAGGCATCGATTTATCAGAACAATCGGTGAAACTAGCTGAGCAACGTTTACAGTATCATGGGGTTGCTAATGCAGAGTTTTATGCTTTGAAGATAGAACAATTACCAAGTTTAGGGTTACAGTTTGACTATATCAATGCTGACGAAGTTCTGTATATCTTGCCCGACCCTGTTGCGGGATTGCAAGCGATGAAATCTGTTCTGGCGACAGATGGCATCATCCGCACAAACCTTCATAGTTTACATAGTAGAGCCGGAGTATTTCGCGCTCAAGCTGCTTTCAAAACAATGGGATTAATGAATGGATGTCCCGGAGAATTGGAGGTGGAAATAGTCCGGGAAACAATGGAAGCATTACAAGATGGAGTAGCGCTTAAGGCATTTACCTGGAACTCTGATCGCGTGAAGGATGAGGGATGGATTATGGTTAACTATTTATTCGTGGGTGATAAAGGTTGTACCATTCCTGAAGTGTTTGCAATGTTGAGAGGTGCTGATTTAGAGTTTATCAGTATGGTGGCTTGGCGTCGGTGGGAGTTGATGGATTTGTTCAAAGATCCAGATGATTTGCCTCCGTTTTTGGCGATGAGTCTCCCAGAAACTTCTTTGGAAGAGCGACTGCATTTATTTGACTTGTTACATCCCGTGCACCGTTTATTTGATTTCTGGTGCGGCAATCCCGATCGAACTCAGGCTTTTGTGCCCGTTGCGGAATGGACCCAGGCTCAATGGCGGGAAGCACGGGTACACCTGCACCCTCAACTGAGGACTTCCCAGATTAGGGAAGACTTGAGTAATTGCATTGACAGCCAGACGCCGTTTGAGATTAGCCGTTATATTATTGTGCCAACCCTAGCGCCGGTGGCGATCGAGAGTAAAATGGCGGCTTGTTTGCTACCTCTTTGGCATGGGCCGCAGTCTGTGGTGTCCCTAGTAGAACAGTGGCTCCAAATCGGCTCGCAGATCAGTGTTAACCTAGAGTGTGTTAGTGATGAGACTGCCTTTGAGGAAGTCAAGGAACTGTTGATTATGCTGGAAGTCTTTCTGTATGTGCTTTTGGAGCCTTAGAGCCAGAAGTTGAAAAAAAAAATAGTTGGGGGTGATATTAAAGCGCGGATAACTGGGTAAGTTACATATAAGAGTTAGAAATCAAGCATCCCACCCCTCACGGAGAAAAGACTTATGAAGACTGAATTTAAAGCCAAGTTCCTGCAACACATCAACAAAAGAAGACAGGATCAAGGTTTCACCCTGATTGAACTGCTGGTTGTTATTATCATTATCGGTATTCTTTCGGCTATTGCTTTGCCATCCTTCCTCAGCCAAGCAAACAAAGCCAAGCAGACAGAAGGCAAGCAGTACGCTAGTTCAATTAACAAAGCTCAACAAGCTTACTACGCAGAGACTAACGCTTTTACCAACCAAATGACTTCGTTAGGAATTGGTCTGAAAAGTTCAACCAATAACTATACCTACACCCTGAGTCTCATTACCACAACTGGAGCTAATGTTTCTGCAGATCCAACAAAAGATGGTGCTCTTAAAGCATATGCCGGAACTGTAGGATTAGTACCATCAGGAGATGCAAAAGGTACACAGTCCGTTCTTTGTGAGAGTACGAGTGCTGGCGTTTCGGCTACTGCTGGTACTGCTAATGGAACTACTGTTGAATGCGGCAGTGGTATGACAGCAGTTACCAAGTAATCCCTCGGCACACAACTTCTTGGTTGTTGAGAATAATCAAAAAGCGGGTAGTGCCCTGTGTACTGTCCGCTTTGCATTATATAAGTCTTACAGATAACACCTTATAGAGGTTTTCCCTATGGTTGATCGAGATTTATCGGCTGTTGCTCCTGATTGGCAACATCAAGCTGATGAGTATTTGCTAAGTGGAAATTATGCTTCGGCAGTGAATCTGTACGAACAGGCTATTTATACATCTCCAGATATTAAATCCTACTACTGGCACTTAGGATTAATATTACTATTGAATGGACAAGAGGAGCAGGCCCAGACAACTTGGCTGTTAGCAATAGCTGAGGGGGAACCTGAAGAAATTGAGGAGTGGACAGAGGAACTGATTGAGGTTCTGGAAACTGAAGCTGAGCGACAACGGCTGCAAGTGGCAGATTATAGGCTGGCTTTGGTAATCCGGCAGCACATACGCGAAATTAATCCTACCAATATTAACAACTTGTTGCATTTGATAGGAATCTCCAATCTGTTGAAGACATATACAGGAGATGAACTGAGCGATTTAGGCGTGATTGACCTGCTCGAGTCAGAATCCGCGCTCTCAGTAGATTGTGAGCTGTTGATGCAAGTATGGAAAATTATTTTAGAAGAGGCTCCTTTCCACCCGTCATCTTTGGATTTCACAGCATCTTGTCTGCCCTATGTCCAAGACCCTCTACATTTTATAGATTATTTGATAGAGTTTGTTTATAAAATTTCCTACTCTGCAAAGCGATTTACTCTGGGAACACGTTTCACTGAATTAGGCTTGCGTTTGGTTCCCAATCATACTGAGTTACTGCGGACTTTATCTAGTCTTTATCAAGATATTTATGAGTATGATAAGGGAATAGAAACGGCTAAATTGTGCTATTCTATGATGACCAATTTAGCCGATAAAGTTTATGCCAATCATTTAATAATGCGCGGTTTTATGAGCGCTGGTGGCTATTGGCAGAATTTTTGTTCAATTATTGAAAGGCATAAATCTCTGCTATCATCTTTGATAGAAGAGCAGCCACAATATCTGGATTCAACTGCGACAATTCGTTTGTTGAGTGCTGGCTTTTTCTTCCCATATTTTCAGGACGATCCTCTAGAGAATAGCAAAATTCGTGCTCAAATTGGTCAGATTTGTCAGTTAAATGTAGAAAATTATGCTAAGGAGCAAGTGGGGCGATTTCGACAGCGACCAAAATCTGCCCTCAAACATGAGTCTCCTACTAGGCGTTTAAAGATAGGCTATCTTTCCTATTGCCTTCGCAATCATTCTGTCGGTTCACTAGCCAAATGGTTATTTCAATACTATGACCGCGATCGCTTTGAAATTAATCTTTATTTACTGGGTTCAGAATACACCCGCGACCCCTTGCAAGAATGGTATATTAGTCAAGTTGATAAAGCTTATAAATTAGGACTAGATAGCGGAGGAACGGCTGAGCAGATTTACGCAGATGAAATTGATATTTTAATAGATCTCGATAGCCTAACTCTGAACAATACTTGCGAAATAATGGCAATGAAATCGGCACCTATTCAAGTGACTTGGCTGGGTTGGGATGCTTCGGGAATACCAGCAGTTGATTACTTTATTGCTGATCCTTATGTTTTACCTGAATCTGCTCAGGAATACTACACAGAAAAAATCTGGCGTTTGCCTCAAACTTACATAGCTGTGGATGGTTTTGAGGTAGGTGTGCCAACCCTGCGTCGCGAGCATTTAGATATCCCTACCGATTCTGTTATATATCTTACGGCCCAGAGAGGATATAAGTACAATCCTGATACAGTACGACTGCAAATGCAAATTATTAAAGCCATACCGAATAGCTACTTTATAGTTAAAGGCTTGACAGATCAAGAAGCACTGCAAAAATTTTTTATCGAAACTGCGACCTCAGAGGGTGTAGATGCCGATCGCCTGCGGTTTTTATCACTGGTTGCTTCAGAAGCAGAACACCGAGCTAACCTGGGTATTGCTGATGTAGTTTTGGATACTTACCCTTATAACGGAGCTACAACAACAATGGAAACACTGTGGATGGGTGTTCCTATAGTAACCCGTGTAGGACAGCAGTTTTCTAGTCGCAACAGTTACACGATGATGATGAATGCAGGTGTGACCGAGGGAATTGCTTGGACTGATGATGAATATGTAGAGTGGGGAATTCGCTTGGGTAAAGATGCTGCTTTACGACAACAAATTTCCTGGAAACTGAGACAGTCGCGACAAACAGCACCCCTGTGGAATGGCAAGCGGTTTACAAGAGAGATGGAGAAAGCTTACGAGGAAATGTGGCAGAAGTATCTTGAGAGTAATCATTAAATAATTAACTATTGTTTATTTCCTCGTTGCTGAATTGATATTCACTCACAGCGCGCTGGTAAAATTTTTCTAGTTCTTCTACACAAGCTTTATCATCATAGAGATAGGGATGGCGATGTATCATTTGTTGAACTATACTATTTCTCCAGTTAGGTTCAAGCCCTAGTTTCACGGCAATTTCTATATATTCAGCTTCGGTGTTCGCAATAGTTTCTGTTACCCCTAGCATTTTGAGAATTCCGTAAGAGTGGCGTCCGCGCATAAACTCACCAGGACAAGTGACGATAGGTAAGTGACAGGCGATTGCCTCTAAAGTTGTATTTCCTCCAGACCAGCTTAATGTATCTAAAAAAATGTCAGAAACTAAGTTAAGCTGCCAATAACTCAGTATATCTTGACGCGGTAAAATTATACAATAGTTCTCGCTGTTCAAATTGTAGTTAGCAAAAGTCTGTTGCAGACGTTCCCGAAATTTATCAGTAATGTGGGTACTTTCATGACCTAAAAATGCAAACTGAGCATGGGGAACCTGTAGAGCAATTTCAGCAAAAATATAGTCGTATTGTGGCAGATATTTATACAGAGATTGACAAGATAAATACACTATTGCCTCATCTAGCAAGTGAAAGTCAGCACGAGTTTTTGTCAGTTCGGGGAGAGTAGGTTTGGCATAAGATACACCAATTTTAGGCAAGTTAATCAATTTCTCTGAGTAATGTTCTTCAGCACGAGCTGGTTCCATTAGCTCGCTAGATAAGAAGTAATCTATTGTTGGAAGACCTGTAGTAATAGGATGCAGCCAACTTGTACACTGAATTGGTGCTAGTCGCAGACCAGCTAATTGCGTTATTGTAGGGTGCATACCAATGTCTATGAAAATCAAAATGTGCAATTCATCAGCAATAATTTGTTCGGAGATAGTTTCTAGATGACCAGGAATTTGGTGAAAAACATCACTGTATAGTTTGAATTTTTGAGTAAATTTATCTATTTTGCCATTAATGTAATAGCAATAAACTTCAAACTGCTGACGATTGCAATTACGCAGCCAGCCAAGGGAAAGTTTTCCAACAGTGTGGGCTCGCATACAATCAGAAACATAGCCAACCCGAATTTTTCTATTTGGGTTGAGGTTGGGCATTGGTTTAGGCACTACCCAATCCGGATAGTTAACAGCCATAATTCGGTGAACAAGCTGTCCATACTGTTTGAGTAAATCTAAGTCATTTTTCCCTTGATATTGCAAGTAAAAGTTGGGACGTTTACTAATACCTATAAGAGCATTTTTTCTAGCTTCAAGAGTGTCGAGAGAAGTTTGATTAATTAAATCTTCTAGTCCTTGAGTAAAGCGTTGTCGGTAAAAGTGAATTTCTTCTTGGCGATCGTATATAATTGGCAGAATGAGTTGCTCTTCACGTTTCAAAAACAAGTGTTCGGGAAATCTTTTTGAAGCTTCGCTGGCAAGGGAAATGGCTTCCTGAGTTTGTCCAGCTTCTTGCAATGTTGAGATCCAGTTAAAGTAAGTATTGGGATCGCCTGGATATTGACTAACACTCTTTTGGTAAACTTTTATAGCTTCTTCATATTGATTGAGAGACTTGTAACAGTCAGCCAAGGATAGATAAAAATGTACATCTCCAGCTTGAATCTCTAGAGACTTTTGAAACTGACTAATTGCTTCTTCATATTTACCCTGGCGGTAAAAAGTATAACCAAAGTAGGAATAAGCTTGAGCTTTGTCATTTTTAGCTTCAAATGCTATTCCCAGATTATGGAGAATATCTGGGTCACGAGGTTTAAGATTGAGGGCTGTTTCATACGCTGCAATCGCTTCATCAATTTGCTGTCTTGACATCAGAATGTTACCCAAATTCAGGTAGCCACCAAAATGATTTGGGTTAGTCAATATTACCTGCTGATACACGGATTCTGCTTGTTGAACGTCACCAAGTTCCAAAAATATATTGCCTAAATTATTATAAGCTTGAATATATTGGGGATCGAGTTTTATAGTCTCTTGATAAGCTCGAATAGCTTGGGAGCTATCGCCAATGTTTTCTAATACCACCCCCAAATTGTAATGCCTGATAGCTTTTAACGGATCTATCTCTATAGACTTTAACATGAATAAGAGCGCATCTTGATATTGCTCTTTCATATAATAAAGAGTACCTAAATGGAGCCAAGCATCTGCATTGTTTGCATCCCATCGCAAAACTTCTTGATATTTCTTTTCGGCTTGGCTAAGACTTTGATTTAATAAGTCTAAATAAATAATTTCATCTTTTTGTTTTTCTGCTTTACTATTTTTATCTGGTATTATTGTACCCGAACAGTGCAACTCTACTGCTTCATTATGTAGAGTATTTATATTTTTTTGTCGCTCTTCGTTGTTAATATCGTAAATGGATTTAATAACAGATTGGTGGCGTCTCACCTGTAAACTTTCCCAATCATACTTAGGAGCTACAGCCCCATCATTCCCAACAACAAATATCTGCAAACCATTCCACAACTTACAAAGGTCTTTATTGGTTGTCATATCTAGCAATAAATGACAAGGCGACGAATTAGTAGATATAAAATCCCAATTTGCTTGCTCAACTGCTCCCCAGTTACTATTACTTACAACAATTAGTGCTTGCTCCGCCAAGAAAGGTTTTACCAGTAGCAATCCCATTAAAGACGATCTATAGTCATGAGCGGCATCATAGAAATATACACCAATTTTTTCTTCGGAGTCAATTTCTTTGAGTTCACCAAAAAATTCTTCAAATTCTTGATTACAGAAAAAGACTTGCTCTGATAAATTGAAGGTTGATAAATTTTCGGTCAATTTCTCAAGGCTATCTCCAAAAGTATCAAATTCAGAGAAGTTATCCACTGCATATGCCATCTGTTCTGGGTGTTCCAGAAGTGCAGCAATTAAACTTGCTCCTTGGAAGCAGCCAACTTCGCAATAAACTTCATTTGGCTCCAGGCATTCCACAGCAAAATTGAGCAATTGCATAACGTTTGCCGTTGTCATACCTGTAACTTGGTCCAAAATTTTATGAAAACGGTCAGCCGATTTTGGAAATGCTAAACCTTGTTCCCAGTTTTCATATAAGCTAGGGAGTTGCTCGAAAAATCTTTGATAATCCATATTTTCAACCTTTCAACAGGAACTTCTTGATTCAACAATTCAATACTTCATGCTTCTCACATTATCTATCGTATACGAGGAGAGGTTACCTGCTTCTAAGAATGCGATCGCCTCTGTATCCTCATGCTCTAACATGATTCTCCCCTGAAGGCGCGACATCAAAGCTTGCCACTCAATTTCGCTCAACTGTCCAACCAGTGAAATTTCTGGCCCCTCGGAAACATCTAAATCTTCTTCCATTAAAAGGTTCATGGCAACACTAGATAAAGCAAGGTTGGCATCTTCATCAGAAACGTTACTGTAGTGTACGACGAGAGTTATGTTAACTTTGCATGGGTGAGTGGTGAGCGCCCTCATTACTCGTTCCAATTCTACACAAAGAGACTCTTCGGAGTGCAACCAATCGGGGAAAATAATTAGGTTAATCTCTCTCAATTTGATCGAGAGCGACAAGGCTTCTGACTCGCCTTCCTTTTCCTGGCATTTCTCCAGTTGGGGAGTGTAACAACCGAGCATTTCGAGAAAGCGCAAAGCTGTAGGAAGGGGAGCGTAATTTTCAATTGCCCACTGGCGGCCTTCCCCAGAGATTTTCTCTAAAATTCCTGGGTCATCAGCAATGCGATCGACAGTATCTTGCATATTGTCTAGATCGATTCCTATATAGTGTCGCCAGTTTTCAGGCATTACTGGCAATTGAACTCCATACTTATCGAAATCTACGTGGAACGTTACACACCCAGCCGCCAATGACTCCCAAAACCGCCAACTGTCCCACCATTCTACGATTGGTTCTCCTGTAAGATGGTTAGAGGTAACAGCACCCCCAAAGCACGCACAAGCCGTAGATTCCTTCAAATGGTTGTAGTAGCTTGGATAGTGGCGTTGACCTGTTTGCTTCCACTGTAAGTAATGGTAACTGTCTGAAGGAGACTTATCAAAATCCTCAGTGGTATTATCCGGCGGCAAAATATGTTGAATCAACGGCAAAAATTGTTCGCCAGCAATCTGCCTTAGAGGATTATCTACTGTCATGACTCCACTGTCAATCCATAAATAACCCTCGCGAATTTTCAGGAGAGATTTGTTGTATTTCAATTGCCGATGATCGTTGCGAAAGTTAACAATTAAACGTCTTTTCCTGTTCTCAACTTTATCATTTTTTAGAGTCTCTCTAAGGATGCGGTTAGAAAGTCCAAAAACCCACGTTAAACAGTTTGAAGGATATATAGATTTGCTGTTGCAGTGAGTTCTAAATCTGAAAGCGAAATTTTCTAAATGTGGATTCCAGAGGGTAAAGCCATCCATGTCATCTAGCAAGACAGTAATGTATTTCTGCTCTGAGTGAAATAGATTGTCAGGAAAAGATTTCACGTTGATCATCCATCGGAAGTCCAAAATTACTATTGAGCAATCGTGATGAGTCACAGTTGGGTCATAACAAAATAAATATTCTTCTGTATCGGGGTCAATCTTCCAATGATTGATGTTTGAATAAAATGGTATCCCCAGCTCTTTAAAGCCTTCCGCTAGACATATACTGACAGGTGAATATACGCCTTCACAGCAATAGAAAAATATGGGTTTATCTAAAATGGGTGTGAGAGAGGGTTGGGCTTTTAACATATCAGTGTTCATAGTAGGTATGCAATTTTTACTAACTAAACCTTTGGCTTAAGACTACATATTAGTAAAACTTTCTAATAGATAGGAGGGAATTTTTTCCAACCCTGTCGGTCTACTCACCTCTGTATTCTCTTGCTTCAATACGATTTTCCCCTGAAGGTGGGACATCAAAGCTTGCCATTGAATTTTGCTCAACGGTCCAACCAGTGAAATTTCTGGTCCATCGGAAACATCTAAATCTTCTTCCATTAAAAGGTTCATGGCAACGCTCGACAAAATAAGATTGGCATCATCATCAGAAACATTGCTACTGTCTACCAGTAAAGTCATCTTACTTTTGTCTGGGTGAGTGGCGATCGCTCTAATGACACTTACTAATTCTTGTAAGAGTAATTCTTCAGGCTGACCCCAATCAGGGAAAATAATCAGGTTGAGCGCGCTCAACCTTAAGTTTTCTTTAAGAATATTTCCCTGATATTTTGCAAAAATCTCTTGAAACACTAACCCTATCCTGGCAGAGTAAGAACGGCTATCCAGAAATCTAGGGGTATTCTGCATTTTTTGGTTGAGCAGGTTACTTTTCTGGAACCGCAATTCTGGATTAGTTCCTAGAGCAACTGCCAACTTGACATAAGCTTCTTCGCTATCCACTATTAAATCAAACATTTCCAGTTCTCGCAGCAATGATGCTCCCATATTAGAACGCGCATAATGTCCTGACATCACCACTGTCGGCAAACCAACCTCTAGTGGATCGATTAGCGATGTCATTCCGGCATAAGGATACGAATCTAAATATATATCTGCAACTTTTAAGCGTTCCTTTACATCAGCCCGGTTAGGCACTGCGTCAAGAAGGATTAACCTATCTTTCCCTACACCGTGCCTTGCCAGTGTAGCCAATATACGTTGCTCAAAAGCTGTTACTGGATAGATAGGAGCCCAGTTGGGATTAAAAGGATATAGTACCAGCACAGAATTGGGTACGCTAGCTAGTATTTTAGCCCAAGTCTCTTCAACTTCTGGGATAATTTTATAAAAATTAGCGCCTGAAATATAGATAACAGCACTCTGAGGAATATTTAAGATTTCTCTATTGACATTTATAGTTGTTAAGAGCTGTTCTTCAGTCGCAAAGTCAAAACATTGAGCAGGAACATCTAAAGTAACTAGGGTTTCACTGTAATGCTGCTGAGGGTTACTTCCAGCTTCAGTCAGTTTACTAGAAATGTAGTAATCTACATGACGCATCCCTGTGCTGACAGGGGAATTCATGCCAACTACTTGCACTCGTGCCAGCCTATGAACAGCTAGCTCAGCAATTCGATTAGTTTGTGCTGTTACATTAGTAGCAATAAAAAGAATATCTAGATCGCCGTCACGGATAGTTTGTACTTGGCTCTCCAAATCTTGCGGAAGTCGAACCGCAGTATCAGCACAACCTAGACAATAGCGTTCAAACCGATGACCCGTAGCATTGACAAAATAGATAATAATTTCAAACAAATCCCTATTCAAGGATTTGTAGACTGGTAATGTAGCAAATATTTCTGCTTGGGGGTTAAAATTAGTAGCCAGAATTCCTAACCTGATCTTACTTGTGTCTTGCAGCTTTTCAGGGAAACTATAATCGAGCTGATGCCCTTTACTTCTTAAAGTCTGTTCTATAATTGTTGCTCGCTTTACATATATCTCCTTCAAGTTTGCTTTTGTAAAGTAAAGGACCAAGTTCGCCGAATAGGTGAAAGCTATAGCCACCTCTCGCCACACTTCAACATCAAGTTGAGCAAAGATGTTGGTATGTAGCTCATCTACCCATTGCTGTATATGTTGGTAGTATTTCTCTACTTCCCCAACCTCCTGAAATAAAGGGGGGTTTTTAAATAGTAAGCTGATGTATTCATTAAGGAATGGCTCAGGGATTTGGGAGAGACTTGATGGCAAAGATAACTGATAAGCAGGCTGGTCTCGCATTGCCACCAATAGCTTTTTGATAGATTCTTGCCGGTTATCTCCTTCAGACTTATTCCCCTTTTCATCTTTTAGGGAAATTGCTATCTTCATTAAAACCGAAGAAACTATTTTAGCCATCTTTGACCAAGAAAACTTTTTAGCTTGTTCTAACCCCCCCCTAATCAATGAGTTCCGAACCTTGGGTTTTTGTACCTCGCAAAGTGTCTGGGCAAATCCTTCAACATCCTTATCATTTACATATAAAGCTGCTTCTCCAGCCACTTCGGGGATAGAAGCATTAGGACAGGTAATGACTGGGCAACCGCAAGCCATCGCCTCCAGCACTGGTAATCCAAACCCTTCATACTGTGAGGGATAAACCAGTGCCATAGCACCAGAATAAGCCACTCTAAGTTCTTCATCATTAAGGTTTAGCTTATGAACTACCGTCCCGGCCGTGTAAGCTCTAAACTCTAATTCTAATAAAACACTACTTCCTGTACAAATAACCTCAAATCCTTGCTTACTGCTAAGTTGAGCAAAGGCTTGAAAAAACAATTCAGTATTTTTATAGTCCGAACCACCCCCGACTGAAATGAAGTATGGTTTTGAAATGCCATACTTATTTTTAAAATTACTAATCTCTTCTTTACTAGCTGGCGAAAAAGAGCTTTTGACTCCACAGTGAGCTACACTTACTGATCCTAAAGCTATATTAGGGAAAATTTTTACTAAATCTTGGGCAGTGTTTTCCGAGATGGCAATATAGGCGGAGGCATGGCGGATACCGTGATGCTTTTCCCTCCACATTGGCTCATTCAAATTAGCCTGTAAAACTTCTGGTATCATGTCATAAGCCATGAATACGGAAGGGGTTGATAGGGGAGTCGTATAGTAGGTGGATATAAATAAATCAGCGCCCTCTTCATCACAGACTTGCTGTAGCATTTGGCGATCGGCGTCGGCTGTCCCGTAGTTATAAGCTGGGATAGTAAGGTATCGAATCCCCACAATTTTGGGAGCGGTTCCAGCCCTGTCCAGAATGATAATATGTTGAGAAAAACAATTTTTTGACCATTCTTCTAGCAAAGAGTTCCAGACACGAGCTATTCCTGTTCTGTAAAGTTGGAAAAAAACGCCATCAATCAGAATCCTGGGAGATTGTGTTTGAGTTGTTAAAGTTCTACTTTGTAATCCATCGGGTTCTACAAATCGCCACCGGGTGCCGTTAGATTCTTTTTGGGCGATCGGGACTACACCGCAGGACTCGGCAGTATCAACGGTTGTTCCATCCTGCACCCAGCCTAAATACTGGCGTAATAGAGCTGGAAATTTAGTCTGCTGCTGCAAAGCTGTCCATTGCGAGAGAGCATTGGTATAGCCATAATATTGTTCTTTAAATCTCAATTGTTCTGGTATCACATAAGCAAAGTGCTGGAAAACTAATCCCAGGTTTTCTGTTTCTTCGTGTCGAAAAGCATTGAACTCTGCCACATTTCTCAACTCACCATCTGGTAAAGGTTCCGCTAAAATGGGGGGTTCATGACGTACCCAGACGTGACCAGGCTTGAACCTCCAAGTTCGCAACCATTCTTGTGCTGGGTTCTGAGCATAACAATTGCGAGTGCTAATAACCAGATTCTCTCCGACAAAATACCAACACCAATAAAAAGCAGCGGTTTTTTCAGGATTATTGATGAACATATATCGGGCAGTACACAATTGCTCAACAGTCCACAATTCATCCACATCCACTTGCCACAGCAAACACTCCTCGCGAATATTAGGTAGTGGTGCATTAACCATTTCACGTTTGCCTTCCCAGAAAATACCCTCTGGTTTACGATAAACAGTGACATTTTCTGGATATAACTGTGCCAGTTCGTCTAGGTATTCTGCTGTGCCGTCATTGCTGCGTCCCTGGGAGTGGATTTCGTCGGTAATACGTCCGCCATTTCCCAAAGACCACGCTGTATCATGCTTCAAGTCCGCTACACCCTCGACTATATGCCAATGCCATTTATAGGGGAGTTGTTTGAATACTTCTATGTGATACTCGATGAATGGTTCACCATTAAGGACAATAGTAAAGAAGTGAATCGGTAATTCGGGTGATGAAGTAGGGGAGAAAGCAGTAGAAATTTTTTGACCGCAGGCGAGAGTGGACGAATACTCATGATTGAGCAAGCGATGTTTGGCAATATTGTGCCATACACGTTCCGAACCAGGCCAAGTAGGTACAACGTCGTGAAACGCTATCCATCCCCCATCTTTGACAAGGGGGAGTGACTGATCATAGTCTTTCAAAACGTCTAAAAATTGATGAGAACCATCAATAAAAATAAAATCAATAGCTTTGTCTCCTGTTAATCCTTCCCACTGGCTTAATATTTCATGCGAATAACCCCGCAATGGTACTACATATTGAGATAATCCATTTTTTTCTATATTTTCTTGCCATATATCAAAAAAGTTTCTGTCCGCAAAGTCCGTATCATTTCCGTCCCATGTATCTATGCAATAAATTTTTCGATTAGTGCCTATGCAGGCATAGGACATGGCAACGGTGGAACGTCCTTTGTACGATCCTATTTCAACGATTACAGCATCATTGGGGAGGGACTTTACTTTATTGAAAAGGTACTCTTCTTGCCCTGGAACCATGAAACCTTCAATGGCTTCAACAGCAGACTGAATGGCTGTATAGCTGACTGGTTGAACAGTAACTTTTTTGAACATAGCGTAGGGATTTATATCCGAGTTTGAAATATTATTTTCCATTGTTTACAGCCTGTCTTTACCTTGTTTGGTGGATTAGCGTTTCCTTAGATTAGGCATCTGACCACTTAAAACTTTAAATTGTTTTCATTAAACGCCTAATTACTAAAATTATATGTAGCAGGTAAATTGTCCTTCATATTTAGAAAAAAAGTTAGTGATATAAATCAAGGCTTCTTGAGGAGATAAATTGTGAACTTGCTCTAGATCAGTATTCCACGGAAATTTATTTTTCCGGTCGGGTTTATCGAGATACCCCCTTCTGTAGGCTTCCTCTGGTGTAAGTGAAGTTACTGGACTGATTTCTTGAGGAATCAAGAAAGCATTATTATAATGTAACTCTACGATAGCATAGTTATACTGTTGGCACAGAATATTTAACTGTGAAATACTTTGACCAAAAAAGTGATCGTTATTCCAAACATAATTGGGGCTATAGTTAACAGTAAACTTTAGAGGTGGTGGGATCTTTTCATTTATTTCTACGGTAATCAACAAAGGTCTAAATGAACTAAGTATTTTGTCTAATACAAAATAATCATAACCATCTATATCAAGATTGAGAAAACTAAAGTTTTCTGGGACTTGATGTGTTTTCATAAGAGAAACTACGTTTTCAGGTGTGACCATGCACTTACTTAAGTTTACTTTTTCAAATTCAGTATACTTAAGTGCTAATTTTGTAAATAGTTGGCTATCATATTCTACTGCTAACCCACTCCATCCTTGCTTGTATAAAAAATAAGTGTTTGACATAGTTATCCCATCACTAGCAGCTATATCGACACAGTATTTGTGTTCTATATTTAATTGGTTTAAATATTTATCAATAAGAGTTTCTTCCTCTAAATATGAATATTTCTGAGTGGGAGCGTCTACATTTTGGGTATCTGGGATTTTAGGGTTCGCTAGCATCAATACCTTAACAAATGCTTGAGAATCGGAGGCATAACGCTGACAAGCTGTTGCAAATTCCAGGGTAGATTGTTCGTAGGGTACACAATCTAAAATGCTTTGAAGAACTTGTAATAGTAAATCGGAATTAACGGGGTACAACTCCGAGCGCAACAACTCAACAATTCCCAAGGATATTAGGTCTTGATTTGTAAAA
This sequence comes from Microcoleus sp. B5-D4, assembly GCF_036705145.1. Taxonomy (NCBI): domain Bacteria; kingdom Bacillati; phylum Cyanobacteriota; class Cyanophyceae; order Oscillatoriales; family Microcoleaceae; genus Microcoleus; species Microcoleus sp. B5-D4. Next base: position 27,203 of record NZ_JAUBTV010000058.1, read on the forward strand.
CTCTTCATATTAATAGAAAGAGCGACAATCTTTAACAAATTATTTAGGTCGGTTGGATCTATTTCCCGGATGTGTTGCCGGAGTAGGCGAGCAACAGCATAGTCGGTGACTCTTTCTCGGCGCTGTGCTTCTGTTTGTATAACTCCTATTAGTTCAGATGTGCATTCTTCCATTTGTTCGGCATTGTCATCAAGTATACCTGTGAACCAGACTGTTAGAGCTTCGGCTTCTTGGTCTTGCAAAAGCAGCATCAACCCCAAATGCCAATAGTGGGATTTAATGTTTGGTTCAGCTTCTATAGCTTGCTCATAAATACTCGCTGCTTGAGAATAGTCTCCTAAAAACAAGCATGAATTACCTTTTTGTTGCCAATTACTTTGATCGTTTAACACACACTTGGCACTGTAACCGCTGCTGTAATTTCTAATTTTAGCAATAATAGGCAATGAACTTAGTCCCACCTTAACTAGATCGGGAATTTCCGCTAAGCTCTCTATAATATTGTCAGCCAAGTTATATCTTATATCGTCGCCATATTGCAGGGTCAAATACGCTAGAAGTTCCAGAGCATAGTCAGGAAAGTTCATAACATCAGCGATACAAGCTAATTTTAGTATTTTCTCAGGTGTCTTTAATTCTGTATTCAAGTCTTGCCGAATCAGATCCCGAAAATAAAAAGCATCAGACCAGACTAAGGCTCCATAGTGGTCCGGTGACACTACAGGCATTCGGCGACTGTCACGATGTATATTACATAAATCAAAAAGTGTAAATCCTTGTTCTCTCAGGTACACATCTACATCCCCAAACAAAGGTTGACCCTTGTATATTTCTGTAAACTCTACTTCTGTTACAATCGCTAGAGTGCTACTTTTTAAAATACTAGAAGCTCCTTTTAAAACCAGAAGCTCTGCCCCCTGAACGTCTAGTTGTATAAAATCAATCTCGTTAACTGCTTCTGATTGGCAAAAAGAATCTAAAGTTGTTATCTCAACTTCCACAGTAGAAACTAGCTCAATTAGCTGAGAATTTCCGACAAACCGCTCAATATAGAAATCGCTGGGAGGATATAGTGAACTGCAACCTGGGTGTTTAGTAAGATAAATTGTGGATGTTCCTACAGAATTTCCCAGGGCTAGTGGAATATGTTTTTCAGTCCAATTTATTTTTCGAGCTTCTATAGTGGCGTTAGCCTCATGACAAGCAGCTTCATCAGCATCGAATCCATAGATAGTAAGATTAGGTGCAAAAATATCCCACCCCTGACTCCCATAGTCATCTTTGTCTGCGATCTTACGAGAGCCAACGAGGCATACTGTTACGTGAATATTATCTAAATGTCCGCTTTTCTTTAGGCTCGGAACGAAAATTGCCATGCTATAACCTTGAGATAAAATAAAATGATAATTAACGATGATATGGGTAGATATTGCGATGGTAGGGGAGATTGCAGAGAAGCCAATGGAGAAGATACATCAGAACTCCCCCCCTTTCCGCGACTTCTTCCCCTTCGCCTGCCCCAACAATACCTTATAATCCGATCGCCTGGGATTTAGCTTCACCAACTTCTCCAAAGGCTCGATCGCCCCCACCTTATTATTCATCTGCAACCGCACATTTGCCAATCCCTCCAGAGCCGTCTGATTCTGCGGTTCCCGCTGCAAAACCGTCTCATATCCCCGTTCCTGCGCCGCCAGCAAAGATTCCTGAGAAACAGCAGCAGTCGCCTGTTTTTGTTGGTGCTGGCTGCTCAAAGCGCTGCCGAACAGACTCACCATACCAAAAATTGCGGAACCACCAAAGCCAACCATTGATACTAACGCAAAAATCTGCTTAATTCGATCGCCCTTATTAACTGGACGAGGGCTAGATTTTTTCTGTGTACTTTCCATTGCTAACTCTTGGCCTCGCTGTTTTCCAGGCACTCGCACTCGCACCTATCTCTAGATTGCCCAAGTTCGATCGCAAAACGATCGCCCTTCGCCATTTAAAATTTGGAACCAATTATAGCCGTTCACAAAATCTCATATTTGTCAAGGACATTTAGGTGAGAATAACACGCGGGCGATCGAGATCGATGAAGGGCGATCGCACCCTTACTTTTTAGCCGTTACTCTCTGGCATTTCGCCAAACCGAGCTCGGTAACGCGGTAGCAAAGATGTGAGTTCAGGAGTACGCTGGCGTTCCGCTTCTAGTGCTGAGGCTAATTCATCAGAAAGCCGATCTAATTTTTCTTCTAATGTTGTTGCAGTCCTGCAGATCGCTCCTTAATTGTGGTTATTTTTAATCTCAAACGCCCTTGCTGACTCGATTGTGCAATCAAAATGGGATTGGATTAAGGGCCGAAAGGTTGATCGACCTTTCACACCTTCAAATACCATCAGGATCCATGCCTTGGCTTCTCAAGTATGCCATTAGTCGATCGGCCCTCTGGCGTTCCTCTTCGGCGCGCTGGCGTTCCTGTTCCACCCGTTCGGCACCCCACAGCAGCAAATTGCCATTCTCATCCCACCAGCGCAACCAATAACCCGTTCTCTGAGATTTTTCACCTTCCCAAACCCCTAGAAATAAACCCATTGATTCTATCCAGAATCGCTGATTAGCATCCGGTTCTTGCAATTCATATTCTCCCGATGTCGAGAGTCTGTACACTTCCAATACTCCTGATTTCGGTTCAAAAACTACATAAATTGGTACTTGCAAAATTCGCTCATAAAACCGCCATTTCCCGTAAGGATATGTGGGTTTATTTGAATATTCACTGCCGTCAGTATCCGATAAAAATTCCATTACTACTGCGGGGACTTCTCCCTCAGCATTAGGCGTATAACTGCGACGAACTTCTCCTGGTTCTGCTGGCAATACCGAGGGAACGTACACCCAATCTGGTGCTTTTACTACTGTTTTGTCATTGACTTTGGCACACAGTCCAAAATTGGAAGCTATTAGCATTGAAGCTAGGATAAATCCTGCGAGATCCAAGGCTTCTCGGAGGGCCGCGGCTAAAAGTGGTTGGTCGATGTTTTCCACAGGCTCGTCGGGTAATTTAAAGTCGTCGGGCAATTTTTCCCAAGTTATAGTATACTTGGTTTTGGTTGCGCCCGGTTTCGATAATGTTTGCGTCATGGGTTTTCCTGGTTGCGATAGAAAGAGTTTTTTCTTAATAGGATTTGGACAATAACTTTAATGCCGGCTGCGAAAGCCGCACCTTAGTAACTAAAGCAACTCGCGAATCTTGCAATAATTGCGGTTATTCAATGATACCCTGTTTTAAGGAGTATTTTCGGGAGCCACTGGTTCTGCTGATCTTGCAGTTTGAGAAGGTATAACAGGCAATTTTGGCTGTTTTTGCAAGCTGGGAAATCCCGGCTCTACTGATTGATTTCTGGCAGTTTTGCTCGCATTTACTTTCTCAGAAAGGGGAGCTAATGTTTGAGTCACTTTAACTTGCTGTCGCAGTTGTTCTGTCGAACCCAATAAGCCTCCCAATCCGTTTAACAACCTACGAATGTTGTTGCGGAAAGCCGGATCTCCTGTCAAATCATCCACGTCGGAAGTAATTTTCTGCACGTTTTGAAATGTAGCTCGTGCAGAATCTAGAGTTTGCTGCAATAATAGCAAAGTGGCGGGATTGTTTACCTGGCTGGATAAATCTCGCAAACTACCAGAAGCTTGGGCAGCATTGGCTGATAAAACTTCTAAATTGTTCAGCAATTGTCCTTGGTTGATGCGATTAATTGTCGGACTCAAACTGCTGACAGCTACCCGCAGTTCCTGACTGCTTTGATTGATGTTATTCAGAGTTGAGACTAAACTGGCGCGGTTGGTTGCTACTAAAGAATTGAGTTGGTTGGCTGTTAATGTAACTTGATTGGCTGCTTGAGTTACTGAATTAGCAGAAGTTATTACAGCGGCAGATACGGCTTTTGTGGAAGTGTCCGCCGTAGCTGCTACTTTAGAAACATCAGCGGCGGCGGCTGATATTTCCGTCTTGATCGATTGATTTAAGGTGCTTGCTTCTCCCTTTAATGATTGATTTAAACTGCTGGCTTCCCCCTTTAAGGATTGATTTAAACTTGCTATTTCGGTTTTGACAGATTGATTTAAGCTCCCAATGTCTCCCCTTACAGATTGATTTAAATTTTTTATTTCCGCTTGGGCAGTTTTAGTTAAAGTCGATAAATCTTGAGTGAGTTTAGCTGCACCTTTAGCTGTGTTGGCTGTATTCTCGGTCAGAGATTTAAGATTGTTAAACAGGGCGGGGTCAGTGTAGAAATTAGCTAGGCGGACTGTGGATTTAATTAGTTCGTCGATAGTGACTCCAGCTTGACCTTTTAATCGCGAATTTTGGCAGATAATCTCCGGGGGACAGTTGGCACTAACGGGATTGGCGGTAAGTAATGATTCTGGCAAAATCGAGTTGGGGGTAATGTCGATCGACGATTCGCCAATTAAACCCGATTTATTCGCTTCGATCGTAACATCCCTGGGAATCACTAAAGTGCCGGGGGCAATCTCCAGCGTCACGTCTACGCCGTTGGAACCCGGTTGGAGGGCGGTAATTTTACCGACTGCAACCCCACGATACCTGATGGGCGTGCCTATTTGCATTCCTTGGGCGCTGGCAAATTCTACGGCGAATTTGTAGCTGCGGTTCCCTAGCTGCACGCCCCGCAGCCAGAGCACTAAGCCGCCAAATAAACCGATTCCTACTAAAATTAAGAACCCGACAGAACCTTCTCTTACAGTTCGCGATCGCATATTACCTCCTTAGTCATTGGTCATTGGTTATTAGTCATTCATCATCGGTCATTTCAATCTAAAATCTAAAATCTAAAATCTAAAATTGGCTGACTATCCAAGCGCTTGAATTGGCCCAGTAACACTGCCGCTAAAAAATTGTCTGATCAGTAAATTATCTGTCGATGCAATGTCATTGACAGTTCCCTCCCACTGCACTTTGCCTCGATACAGAAACACGATACGATCGGCAGTGCGGCGGATGGTACTGTCTTGGTGAGTGACGATCGCATAAGTGCTGCAAACACCTTGGGCCGCCTGCAAGTCGCGGATTAAATCTTCAATTACCGTCGAAGCGATCGGATCTAAACCCGCCGTCGGTTCGTCGTACAGCAAAACCTCTGGATTATCCCTGTCATTATCAGGATTCGCCATGATAGCGCGGGCAAAACTTACCCGCTTCCTCATTCCCCCAGACAACTGCGCCGGATAGCGTTCGCCAATTCGCGGCAAACCCACCATCTCCAACTTTTCCTCCACCAATTCCCGAATGCGGCGGCGCGGCAGCTTAGAATGCTGGTAAAGTAAAAAACCGACATTCTCCTCCACCGTCAGCGAATCAAACAAAGCCGCTTGCTGAAACACCATCCCAATTCCGATCGGATCTGCCACGTCGTCCACCCATCCCACCCTGCGCTGTCCCTGAACAAAAACCTCACCGGCATCCGGGGCCAACAAACCCGCAATTATCCGCAGAATCGTAGATTTCCCCGTCCCGGAAGGGCCAATAATTGCCAGGGCCTCTCCCCGATAAATCCTCAGATCGACTCGATCGAGGATCTGGTTCTGGCCGAAGGACTTACTTACCCCCTTGAGTTCGATTAGTGGCTCAGCCATAGGATGTTATCAATAAGTTATCAGTCATCAGTCATCAGTCTACCTAATGACTCATGACTCATGACTAATCACTAATTACTTAAATTGACTGCCAGAATCAAAACTCTCTTGTATTGTAAATTTGTCAGATCGAGCTGTTCCAATACCCTTAAGACTAATTAACCATGTCAATTAGTTCACTTCCTAAAGCCCTCCGTGTCTTGGCTAAAGCCAAGCAGGTTTTTGCCCAATCCAGAAATCCTTACCCCCCTTCTTTGCGGAACGGGCGAGTTCACCAGTGGTTTAAGTGGTTAGCCCCCGGACTGTTAGTGAAACGGTGGCTGCTGATTAGTGCCAGCGGCGTGGTACTTGCCACTTTGGGTTTAGCGATTTGGACTGGGATGACTCCCATTTTCTTCTTATTGCAATTATTGAGAAATTTTTTGGCGTGGATTGCGGAAGTTATTCCCAATTACGTGTCGGGCCCGATCATCATTGCTGGCGGGATTTTATTAATTCTGTGGGGACAAACTCGCAGTTTGAACTCTATTACCCAAGTGCTGATGCCCGAAGGCAACGAGGAACTGGTCGATCGACTCCTCAACCACCGTCGCTTGCACCGCGGCCCAAAAATTGTGGCAATAGGGGGCGGTACGGGCCTTTCTAACTTGCTCAGGGGATTGAAGGATTACAGCGCCAAAATCACTGCTATTGTCACGGTGGCGGATGATGGGGGGTCTTCCGGGCGACTGCGGCGGGAAATTGGGGTATTGCCGCCGGGAGACATTCGCAATTGTTTGGCTGCTTTGGCAGATGAGGAAAAGTTATTGACTGAGTTATTTCAATATCGTTTCCGGGCTGGTGACGGTTTGGTGGGTCACAGTTTTGGGAATTTGTTTTTGACGGCGATGAGCGATATTGCTGGAGATTTGGAACAGGCGATCGCCGCGAGTTCTAAAGTTTTAGCAGTGAGGGGAGAAGTGCTGCCGGCTACTCTGAGCGACGTTTCTTTGTGGGCAGAACTGGCTGACGGCCGCAGGATTGAGGGGGAGTCCAGTATTACAAAAGCTAACGGCCAAATCATCAAAATTGGCTGCACTCCTGCTAATCCTCCGGCGTTGCCCAAGGTAGCCCAAGCACTTCGGGAAGCGGATTTTATCATTATTGGGCCGGGGAGTCTTTATACGAGTGTCATTCCGAATTTGTTGGTGCCGGAAATTGCTGATGCGATCGCCAACAGCGAAGTTCCGCGCATTTATGTTTGCAATATTATGACTCAGCCGGGGGAAACTGACGGATACAGTGTTGCAGACCACATTCGGGCGATCGACCGCGCTTGCGGCAGGCCGCTGTTCGATGCTGTAGTAGTTCAAGGAAAAGTCCCTTCTGCAAAGGCTTTGATTCGCTATTCTCAGGAGGATTCTTATCCGGTTGTACTCGATCGAGAAGCCGTAACGCAATTGGGGCGGCGAATTGTCATCGCAAATGTCATGGATGAAGATAAAAATACGGGTTTAATTCGCCACAATTCGCAAAGGTTGGCGGGGATGTTGCTGCGTTGGTACGGCCGCGCGCAAAACATTTAAGCTGCTGACAGTTGACAGTTGACAGTTGACAGTTGACAGTTGACAGTTGACTGTTCACTCATGTTATTGGCTATTGGTTATTGGCCGATCCAAACGAGTAACAAATAACAAATAACAAATGACTAATAACAGATAACAAATAACTAAAATGATACTTTCTCTTCCAGATGCTGAAGCTACGCGCAAGTTTGGTTTTGCGTTAGGTCGATCGCTCCCCCCCGGCACTGTAATCTTATTACAAGGAGATTTAGGTGCAGGCAAAACTACCTTGGTTCAAGGTATCGCTGAAGGTTTAGGAATCTCCGACTCGATCGAAAGTCCTACTTTTACGCTGATTAACGAGTATTTTGGAGGACGAATTCCGCTGTATCATCTAGATTTGTATCGACTAGAACCCCAAGAAGCCGAGGCTTTGCACTTAGAAAGTTATTGGGACGGATTAGAAAGGGATTTGGGAATTGTGGCGATCGAATGGGCGGAAAGATTGCAGTACAAACCAGAAAATTATTTGCAAATTTCTTTGAGTTATCTAGATAACGGGCGGCAAATTGAAGTAATTGGTAATGGCGAGTTATTGGATGGGCAATGGGAAAAGTGAGACAGGGCGATCGAATTTAGATGTTGCACCATTCTCACTCAGCCTGTTAAGAGAGAATGGTGTAACATCTCAGCGCGTACTTACTGCGGACGGTTGACACGAATCAATTTGCCTCTCAAACTTTCTTCACCAGCAATAGCATCATTGATGCGTGTTGCCAACATTTCTACATTCCGATTTTTGGTACAAACAATAATACCAGAGTGGTCTGGCTGTCGGTTGTGCAGCCCGATAAAATCAAACCGATTTAATGTCAAAACAGCTCTATCTTTGCTTATAGCAAATGCTAGCACCTCTGGATCTGGAATCCCAAGTCCTGCTTTTCCTGCTTCCTGAACAGTCAGGATATTGTGACCAAAAGCGCGCAGCAATTGCACAACGGGCAAAGGAAATTGTTCGTCTGCATACAAATTCAGCATGACTCAGGCTTCCTCATTCTTGCAGATTGCTTCTTCGATTTCCTCCAGATGTGCATCAGCATAAGTCCAAACATTGACTAGATCTGCCGCGCGGAGATGGGGATAAAATTGTAGAAGTTCAGCATCGCTTGAACCTTCACGGCGAAAACTTTCAAGCAGCCAAACTGGGATGCGAGTTTTGGCAATGCAAGCATCGCCGCCACACACGTCGGGAGTTTTGGTAATTCCTGGCCAGCTATTGTTTAAACTTTGGGTTAAAAGCCGTATGGCTTCAGCTTTCTCAGTCGGAGTTAAGGCCAGGAGTTGTGTTTCTAGTTCTTCGAGAAGCATGGGTAAAATCGCCTTTGCGAGCGGGAATACCCAATTATAACATTTGAGTTAAATTCATGCTTACTCAGCGTCAAATGTCAAGGCTTCTCCCCTCACATTTGTATCCAATTTACCATTTTCAAAAACAACTTTTCCTCCAACAACAGTCACAACTGGCCATCCAGTCAAATTCCATCCTTCAAAGGAACTCCAGCCGCACTTACTCGCCATCTCTGCGCCGACTACCGGGCGGTATTTCTCCAAATCAACTAAGACTAAATCTGCATCAAAACCCGGTGCAATTTGCCCTTTTTTCGGAATCTTATAAGCCTTAGCAACTGCCGCCGACATCCAATTAGCAACTTGTGCCACTGTACATCTTCCCTCTACTGCTTGGGTCAGCATCAAAGGCAAAGAAGTTTCGACACCGGGCATTCCAGACGGCGTATTCGGATAATCTTGAGCTTTTTCTGCTAATGTATGTGGCGCATGGTCGGTGGCGATAAAATCAATTACGCCGTCTAGTAAAGCTTGCCAAAGTATTTCGTTATCGCGGGGCTCGCGCAAAGGCGGATTCATCTGAGCTAAACTGCCAATTTTTTGATAGGCGCTGGTATTTAACAACAAATGCTGCGGCGTTACTTCTGCCGTTACCCAACTCGGTTTTTCCTGGCGCAAAAACTCAGCTTCTTCTCCTGTCGATAGGTGCAGAATATGCAGTCGGCGCTGATATTTATTAGAAAGTTTTACTGCTAGTTGAGTTGCCAATAAAGCTGCTTGATTGTCTTGAATTTGCGAGTGAACTGCAATATCGGTAATACCAGCAAATTCTTGACGACGCTGGTTGATTCTAGCTTGGTCTTCTGCGTGTACCGCAATTAGTCGATCGCCCTTCGCAAAAATTACCTCTAAATTTGCTGCATCATCCATCAATAAGTCCCCGTGCATCGAACCCATAAACACCTTAATTCCCGGAGTCGGATTGGCATCCAACAAATCGGGTAAAATCTCAGGAGTAGCCCCAATAAAAAAGCCGTAATTGACCAAACACTTCTCGGCAGCGCGACTTAGTTTATCATCTAAGGCAGCTTGGGTTGTGGTCAGAGGTCGCGTATTCGGCATTTCCAGAAACGATGTCACGCCGCCTTTAGCGCAAGCACAGCTAGCGGTAAATAAGTCTTCCTTGTGTTCTAAACCCGGTTCCCGGAAGTGTACCTGGGGATCAATTACTCCGGGCAACAGAGTTAAGCCTTTCGCATCTATTTCTCGATCGCCAGATTCGACAATTTCCGCAGCAACTTGGACAATTTTGCGATCGCAGATTTGCACATCTCCTACCAAAAACTCACCGTTGGGCAAAAGAATGCGAGCGCGACGGATTAACAAACTTGATTGGGTAGTCATAAGATATCCTTAATTCAGTAAACAGCGTGCTAGCATGGAAGCATTATTAAGTTTATAATTCGTATCCAGCTCAGTCACTACAATACCCTATGACTCGTCTAGACAAGTCAGCCGACGAAAAACCTCCGCAAGACACCGAAAATCCTTGGATCGAAGGAATTAAGACGATCGGCTTAGCAGCATTTTTAGCCTTTGGTATCCGCACCCTGGTTGCCGAAGCACGCTACATTCCGACCGGCTCGATGCTCCCAACCTTGCAAATTAACGATCGATTAATCATAGATAAGGTAAGCTATCGATTCCAAGAGCCCCAGCGAGGAGATATTATCGTATTTATGCCTCCTGACCAGGCTAGTTTGTGCACGGGACAGCCACCACCGATCAAAGATGCCTATATCAAGCGAGTGATCGGACTGCCGGGGGACAGTGTGGAAGTCAGAGAGGGAAAAGTTTTTATTAACAAGCAGCCGCTACAGGAAAAATATATTGAAGAAATTCCGCAGTATCCCTACGGGCCTGTAGTTGTAGCTCAAAATTCTTACTTGGTGCTCGGCGACAACCGCAACGCAAGCTGTGACAGTCATTACTGGGGCTTTGTACCCAAGCAAAATATCATCGGTAGGGCAATTGTGCGTTTTTGGCCACTCAACCGCACAGGGTCGATCGACCCCACGCCCCTTTATCCCGCTAAAAATTAGCTACAACCCGCAACCCGCAGATTAAAATCTGCGGTTGTCAGTTTAAAGTACCAATTACTTATTAGCCATTTTCCACGACCAAATAATTAATGGTTAAATGAGATTTAGTATGAGGTTTCGCGATCGAGAACTTTCACAACTTTGTTATACCTCTCCTCAGCTTCTTGCTGCGAATTGCCGATACTCGTCACTCCCAATTTGCCAAACTCCGACAAACAACCCATTAAATGAAACACACTGCCCGTCTCAGTACCGCTGTCAAAGTGCAGTTGATTGTCAGCAATAATATCCATCAAATCGTTCGGTAATAATCCCCGATAGCGCTCTTTTTTCAAATTGTCCGAAGCGACATAATATTTCGGACGGCCCTGCTGGCTGTAAAATAATCCGGTAGTACGATCGTACCGACCGTTTGTTAACAGCTTCAAAGCCATAAACGGATGAGTTGTGCCTCCTTTACGTAAGTTAATTTCTATTGCTTGAAGCTCCCATTTCCCATCGGATTGCTTTACAGCGAGAAAATCTACTCCAAATCTCTCTAAAGCCCCTTTTTTAGCTAAGTTTTGCCCTACTTTCCATCCCAATTCCTGCAACGCTATTCGATAAGATTCGTCGGCAGGAAATCGGCAACCTAAGAAAATTTGACCGTCTGGGCCTCCTAAAATTTGGTCGTGGGTTGAGAGAATTTCTACTTCGCCGCTGGGGACAATTCTGCCTTGAACGCTGGGCGAGAACTTTTCTTCTCCTTCGATAAATGCTTCGGCAATTGCCCCTAATTCGGGAATGCGGCTGCTAAAATTTTCCCAGGTTTCGCCCGTTGCTTGAAAGCGCAAATTATGGAAGCTATCGCCAATTGCCTTCGCTCTTTCTGTAGGCGCTTTACCTGCGAGGGACTTCAGATCTAAAATTGCATTCCCTTCCCCCGAAAAACCTTCATTTAACTTAATTACGATCCGCTGCAAATGTGGCTGCCGTTCCCACAACGCGCCCGCAGCTTCCGCTAAATCTTCCGCATTAAAAACCAACTCAGAACCGTCAGGATAAGGCACGCCACATTCTTTAAAAATTTGCCGGCTGCCGCTTTTTGTTCCCCAGTATAACAGATCGGGATCGCTGGCCCACAAAGGAATCCCCAATTTAACAGATAACTCGCGTTCTAAGGGCGTGGAGTTATAACAAACCATATAAGATTTTGTCGGCCGCACTGCTTGACGAATGCGCTCCATCAAGCGGGGACGGTCTAAAATTTTCTGGGTGAGGGATTTGGCGGAAGCATCGTAAGCACTGAACAGCAAAAGCCGATCGCGCGCGTGAGAAAATGGAATTCCCGGCAGCAATTGCAGGTAATAATCCACAATCATCGGGTGCAATGGCTCCGAGGTAATGTAAATTAAGCGCGTGCGGGGATTTCGCAGGCGAATCAATGAAAATAAATGCCGCTCTTCGTAGTGGTAAACACCCTCAACTTTCTGCATTTCTTGCTGATCTAAGCTGACAGAAGGAATGATAATAATGTCACAATCTCCGCCGTCGAATTCTTCGACTGCTCGCCAACGTTCGCGTAATTCTGTCTGAAGATTGCGAAACTTCTGGGCGGATTCGGAAGATGAATTATTTAACTCTTGCATTGCTTTTTATCCTAAGTATTCAAATAATTATTGCTGATGATGTCGGGTGTGTCAGCCCAGATAAGTACGGACACTGCACCGTGTCCTTCTTCGTGTCAATAAACACGTTAAACCCAGTCAGAGACTCCGGTTTGACTATTAAGCCTAGATCCCCCCTAGCCCCCCTTAAGAAGGGGGGAACCGGAAATGGCTCAAAGTCAACCCCTACTCCCCTTCTTAAGGGGGATTTAGGGGGATCTATACTTAGCGTAAAAACGAGATTTCTCAGGGCTTTCAGCTTTAAGTTGACACTCCTTGAGCAATGCCCTATCCCTACAGCGTCGGAGACGGCACGGTGCGGTATCCCTACAAATGCTCGCGTACAATCTATCTGTATCACTATCACTACTTTTGGGAATTGGTTTAAGAAGCTCGCCGCGCTCGAAAAAGTCTGGCATACTGCAAAATTGGCTCTAAGCGGCGTTGATTTTGCTTGAGTGCCGAGATCAATTTTTCCGAAGGGCGGAATACCAGAGGAGCCGAATATTTGTTCAGCATCTCCATATCTGGCGACTGGCTCATCAGCATCAGCCGCACGTCTTTGTCGAGCAAATAACTCAGAGACAGCAAATCTCCCATGTTCGTAAAATCGTTGCCGCGATCGCTAATTACAATTGTATCTTTAATCGATCGGTTAGCTATCGCCTCTTTGTTAATAATTTTCGCAACTTCAGCATTAAAATAGCTCAAGTCTTTGCTCCACCAAGTATCAGAAAAAGCGCTGACCGTACAGGATGCTACACTTGCTGTAAATACCAGGGCTAAAATGACTTGCCAAAACCGCTGCTGAGTTTTCACGTTACTTGCGAGCAAGTAAGCAACTGCTAGCTGCACTCCCGGAAAGCAGGAAATCAGATAGCGGCTGACGGCCGAACGTTTGCCGCCTAGGATTAGATCCGGTAACGCCAAGATCAAAAAAGGTACAAAAATTGATGTTAAAATAAACAGCCAAGTTGAACTGCTAGTGCGGCGGCAGATTTGGTAAATGGCAGCAGCAATTAACAGCAAAAATGGCAATCTCAGCAAATAAGTCCAGATATTATCAAAGCCTAAGTCGAAGTCAAAAAATAATGCTGTAAAGCTGAGCGTCCATAATTTAACAAGATACAGCCAACCCGGAGATACTCGCGTCCAATCTGTCGTAGCTGATGCTCGTCCCAGGTTGGTTGCCAGCACGTAAATCCACGGAAGATACAATATTAAAGCGGCTGTTACTGCTAAAAAGAATTGGGAATTAGTTACATGACCTCGCAATTTAGTTTTTTTGATAAACAACCAGTAATAAATTATAAAAACTCCGTGTCCGATGAGTGTTAAACTGAAGAAAGGGTGAGTGTAGAAACCAAGGGCGATCGCCAGCGAGTAAAATACCCAATTTTGCCAACCCCGCAACCGCACTGCTCTCAGCAGCAGCCAACTGCTGCCAATAACTGTGGCTGTTAGCAAACTATACTGCCTTGCTGTCTGAGCAAACAATATGTCAAAGGGCGATAAAGCCAAAAGTGCTGTTGCTAATAACGCCACCAAATTCGAGGCGAAAAGTTCCTGAGCTAAAGCGTACATCAAAGGCAGCGACAGCAAACTCAATAGTGCTGGCAAACTGCGCCATGCTGTTAGAGAACTCCCAAATTGCTGCATCCACCAACGAGCCATGAGAAAGTATAAAGGCGGATGCTGCGGGTCTTCTAGTGCTAAAGAACGAATTGTGTCTGCTTCTGTACTTCCCGGTTTAATCCGCTGATATTTTTGTAATTCTGGTGCGGGAAAAATCCGGTTTTGAAATAGTTCGTCGTCGATTTCTTGGCGTGTGAAACCAGCGGCGCGGATTGATGTGTAAGCTTCGTCGTGCCAGTACAGTTTGCGATCGATCTCAAAAAACCGAAATCCGATACCAAGTAAAATGCCGATCGCTAATAAGTTCCTCAGCCAGCGGGAATTTTTGGTATTAACAGATGTGTCTTGATGTGTTGTAGATCCCATGCTTGTCCTAATTGTGGCGATTCCCTCCCGGATAGCTACGCTTCACGGAATTTGGAACTGTAGCCCATCTTAAACCTCACTCAAGGAGCGATCGATACCTACTACATCCCTCAACAGACAATAATTCTACCGATACTTTTTTGCTAACAAATGCTAACAAATGTATAAATTAAGAGAATCTCTTAATAAAGGTGTATCAACCAATGCCCGAAGGAAAATCCCACGAGCACCATTTAGATCCCGATCCATTTTCAACCCAGTGGCTTGAGACTTAATAGTTTTAGCACCACCTAGATTTTGGACAATTTCGCCCGTCCATGAAACAGTCTTTGACGTATACGCTTCGCTGCAATCAATTACAAGTTTTGAATTTTACCAAGCTTTCCACTTCAGGAAAGTTTTAAAGTCGTAATGACTTAGGGTTAACATTTGTCTCACCGTTTTGTTTCTTAATTTACGGCGGGACTTAGACACCATTTGAGAAGTCTCGAATGTGGGCAACAGAATCACATCAAAATTATCAACTAAGAATTTAGCTGTTTTATGATGTAACTCTTTGACCAAATTCTTGATTTGGCAGCGAAGCCTACTAGCTGCTTTCTTGAATCTTCTTTTCTGCTGACTAGAAGCGCCCGAAATCTTTGATACCAATTTGTCCAGCCGGAAACATAATTTCTGAATGTACAAATTAGAATCATTTCCTAGCCAACCATAGGAATCTTCGGAGAAAAATGTCATGAACGTGCGGACACCGGGATCTAAGGCAACCAGCCGACCTTGTTTATCGGTCTTAACTTGTTGCACTTCTTCAGAAAATATTAGGTAATATTCGCCATAAGCCAGCGTCAGTCGGCCATCACTAAAAATTGCAGGCAAGGATTCTTTGAGCTGACATTTGCCTAAAATTGAGTGATAGACACCGCAGTCTTTAATAGCCGATTTCGGCACATAAATAGACTGCTTAGTGTCTTGTTTGCTCCGAAATTTGCTCTGACGGATTTGACCGTTTTTACTAAATCCCTTTTGAGCTGCTTTAACTGCCAAATAAGCATCTTTGATGGCAATTGATTTGATTTGGAAAGGTACAGGCTTTGCCCATTCTGGCAAACTGTTTAGTATTCCGGTTTTGATTGTCATCCAATTCGCTTTTGTTCCTGGCTCTTGCAGGTATTTGATAGTCGTGTTGTAAACAAAACGACTTACACCAAACCACTGCTTGATTAGCGCTTTTTGTTCAGGATTTAGGAATAGCCGGATCTTCCTTGATTTTCTTGCTGTAACTTCGCAGGGAGTGCATTCTGCAACTGAAGACGTGAAGGATGGCAAGAAGATCGCTTGTGAGTTCGGTTTCAGGGCTGTAAACAGTTCGGTCAAGAACCACGATTTTTCCACCGTTTTGTTCTGCCATGAACTCGAATAGCTCAAACCCGAATCGGCACAATCTGTCGCGACAGGCAACAACAACCGTGAGCTGTTCGCCGCGCATAAATCTGACCAATAAGGCTTGCAGTCCTTTCCTTTTGAAATTGATTCCTGAGCCGATGTCTTGGATGATGTCGGCGTCTGGGTACTGCTGCTGCATAAATTCAACTTGTCTTGCGAGCTCGTCTCGCTGTTTGGTTGAACTAACTCGGCAGTAGCAAACAATGGTAGTTCTAGTTGCACCGCGCTGGTAGGACTCGACATCGTAGAGTCTTTGCCCTGCCTCGTTTTTGATGCTTTTAATCTTCCCTTCGTCTGCATATTTTCTTAAGGTGTGTGGATGCAAACCCAGAAATTTGACTGCTTTTCTGAGTGGTACGTATGCCATGTAGCAGATAGTAGCATATATAAATGAAAATAAGCAAATTATTTACGGTGCATCAACCCTCTGCCGGATGCGGAATACTTTATATATCAGAGCGTTCAAAAAGCTGGCTCAGGCTGAACCACCCCCAAAATCAAGAATCTTCCACCAGATCCTCCCAGAACCTCCAGACCCTAAAAATAACTGCTAACATACGTGTTGTACAGTTAATCAACAAGCTCCGCAAGGGGTCTACCCGCGTACCGCAAATGGCAAAAAAAGAAGCGTCTATAAAAACTTCCACTGAAAACTCAGAAAAGCAAAAAGCTCTAACTTCCGTACTCTCCCAAATCGAGCGCAGCTTTGGCAAAGGGGCGATCGTCCGATTGGGAGACTCCACTCGCATGAGGGTAGAAACCATTCCCACCGGAGCCCTGACACTGGACATTGCTTTGGGCGGCGGTTTGCCAAAAGGCCGAGTCATTGAAATTTACGGCCCGGAAAGTTCCGGTAAAACCACTCTCGCCCTCCACGCGATCGCCGAAGTCCAAAAATCCGGCGGTATCGCAGCCTTCGTCGATGCCGAACACGCCCTCGATCCCACCTACGCCTCAGCTTTAGGCGTCGATATTGAAAATCTCTTAGTTTCCCAGCCGGATACCGGCGAAATGGCCCTAGAAATAGTCGATCAACTCGTCCGTTCCGTCGCCGTCGATATCGTAGTAATTGACTCCGTAGCCGCCCTCGTCCCCCGCGCCGAAATCGAAGGCGACATGGGCGACTCCCACATGGGTTTGCAAGCCCGCTTGATGAGTCAAGCTTTACGGAAAATCACCGGCAACATCGGCAAATCTGGCTGTACCGTCATCTTCCTCAACCAATTGCGGCAGAAAATCGGCATAACTTACGGCAACCCGGAAACAACAACCGGCGGCAACGCACTCAAATTCTACGCCAGCGTGCGGCTCGACATTCGGCGCATTCAAAGCTTGAAAAAAGGTACAGAAGAATACGGCAACCGCACGAAAGTTAAAGTTGCTAAAAATAAAGTTGCTCCGCCTTTCCGTATTGCCGAATTTGACATTGTATTTGGCAAAGGCATTTCTACTTTAGGCTGTCTGACTGACTTGGCCGACGAAATGGGAGTAATTCTGAAAAAAGGTTCTTGGTATAGCTACAACGGAGAGAACATAGCTCAAGGACGAGACAAAGTGATCCAGCACATGGAAAAAAACATCGATTTCAAAAATGAAATTGAGGAGCTAGTTAAAAAGAAACTTGAGACTGGTGCTCTGGTTTCTGCTAATTCTGTCGCTCCTATTGAGGTAGATGATGATGATGTAGATGATGTAGATGATGTAGATGATGTAGATGATGTAGATGATGTAGATGGTTTGGACGAAGAAATCTAAGTTTTTTAGTCCTCAATTATTACTCCTTTACTGGTTGTTTACTGGTTGTTTACTCGTTACCAGGCTGGAGCGAAACTAACACTCAACAGCTACCTAGAGCCTCGAATTTAATTTTCGCTCACGAGGCTCTTCCTCTAGGTATCAGTTCCCAGGCTCCAGCCATAGAACCAGTAAATTGACCCGACATGATATGAGTTCGGGATTGCCGAATATATTGCCGATTGCTATACTTGTACAGTAAGTAGTACAAGTGTCAAGTACATGAATATTGTTTCTTTTAGCGAAGCGAGAAATAACCTCAAGGCTGTTTTAGACAGAGTAGTGGAAGATACGGACTATACCATCATCACGAGACGGGATGCGGAGGATGCGGTGGTGATGTCGCTAGAGTTCTTTAATAGTTTGCTGGAAACAGTTCATTTACTCAAATCTCCCGCCAATGCTGCCCATTTGGAGCGTTCTATTGCTCAGTTTAAGCAGGGGAAAGTGGTAGAGCGAAATTTGTTGGATGACTAGAAAGTTAGCATGGACGGATGAGGCTTGGGGCGATTATTTATATTGGCAAGGGCAAGACAAGAAAACGTTAAAACGAATTAACAAGCTAATTGAGGCAACAATCCGATTGCCGTTTGAGGGGATCGGAAAGCCAGAACCACTGAGGGAGACTCTGGCTGGTTTTTGGTCGCGGCGAATTGATGATACGAATCGATTAGTTTATGCTGTGGATGACGAGTCTCTAACTATTATCTCTTGTCGATACCACTATTCTGATTGACATCCTCCTTAGCCTGCTTAGGAATGAGAATTAAATAACTTCCACAAGTTTGTGGTATGGGCGTCCCGCCCGTCTTTTTTGGACGGGCGGGACGCCCATCCCACAATAACAATTAAAATTGTAAGTTATTTAATTCGCGATCCTTATACCATTTTTCTAAAGATGTGCTATGGATGAAGTCTTAGCCCCCCCGCGGGAGGGGGGGTTGGGGGGGTAATATCTAGCGCTACTTTATGAAATTGGTATTAGCTATGGTGCGGCGTTTTTGTTTAACAGAAAAGTCGGCGATTCTTTGAGCAGTTTAATTTTAATTTAATGACGATAGCGAGTTTCTATTTAACGGGCGAGCAGAATTTTTGTCACCCTATGTAAGTTTTGCAGGATAAACAGGGATGAGAGGGTACTCCTTGGCAGGGCAATTGTTATGCAGTGAGCGATTGTTTAGTAGTGAAGCCACAAAATAACGCGGACTTTTTATTTAAATTGCATATTCGATGCGGGCGGAACGCCCAACCCCTACTCCCCACAAGAGTTTTATTGTTTTTTGACATACAATTTAAATCCACAACAGCTTATCCCAACAGAATTGTTTTCAAAATACTCTTTGTAAACTGGATTCATGTCTTTGGGTAAGCCGCGTGGCTCTGACAGCAGAACTGGGAGCATCTCATATTTGTAAAAATACTTCTTCTGGCTCCTTCCTTCTGCCTATTGCCTCAAAACTCCAATTTTGGGCTTGGCTGCTTTCATTGAGATGCTCCCCATTTACGAGCACTTATTGAGGCATAGAAACTGGCTGAAAGTATTGAGAATTAGCGCGCACATAACAGTTTTGTCTTGTCCGCAACCAGGGTTGACCGTTCGACATCGTAATCGCATTTACTCCCCTCAGCTCAGCAGCAATTGTATCTCTATCCGCGCGGTAAACTTGTTGAATTGCTCCGTTTGGCGTCTTGCGGCAGTTGAGTTGTCCATCTCGCGACGTGACTCGCCAAGCAGGCCAAGTTGCAGAACCCGCAGTTTCAGTCAACCAAGTATTAGAGTTGCTAGAAGTATAGTCGCCACTTACATTAGGACGCGGTAAAGCTTCGACTAAATTTACTTTAAATGTCTGGCCAATAGAAGGACAATTTTCTCCTGCTTTCACCTTCCAAGTAACTTCGGCTCCCAATTGGCTGCTTCTTCCAACTTGACGCCTGACAATGGCAATATCTCCAGAACAAACAATTTTTCGGCCAGGGCCGATGGCACTGTCTTTGAAAGTCCCATTGTTATAGTAAGAGCCTGCGGCTCCTTCGGAACGGGTAATTTGAATATTGCCCAAAAATTCCCGATTACCTACTTTCGTCAAGTAAAAACCTCTGCGATTGTTCCCTTTTTCTGACAAGTTTAAAGTAGTTTTACCGTTAGGATTAACATAAGTGGTAGCGCTAGCAGCAGCGCACCACATCAATGACACCACTCCTGTGGATAACAAAATGTAAAGCTTTTTCATAGCACCACCTTGTATGATATGGATCTCTACTTTATTTGTAGCTGTTGGTGAAGATATTTGACCAGTCGCTCAAATGAGTGTCACTCATTTGAGCGACATTCTAACGACATACGGGCAACCCCCCATGATTGCCACTACAAATTGGGCAACCACGGGGGATTGGCACTACTGCGTAATTCCTAAACATCAACTCTGCATAACTTCACCTTACTTCACCTTACTTCAACTCTCTTCACTTGTATGCACCTGCATCACGAGGCCTGCAAGCTTCAACTTCTGACTCATTGCAGGTTCCAATAATTAGCGGCAGAATAAATTTATATACGTAAGTAAGGGAGTTCCAATCACCGCTAAATACTGTGGATTTTACGGGTACTTCCCGGTGGGTCAAGTTGCGATTAGAAAAACTAGGGCGATTTTTACAGGTAGCAGATTTCAAATCTAAGAATGCTTGTAAAGAAATGTAAAAGCTCCTGATAGCCGATTGGTTTGACAGAAAGTACGATTTCTAAGCTGAGTCGGTAAAAAAAGTCGTCTTGATTCAGCGCAAAAATGAACTTGACCAACACAAATTAATTTGCTCGAAACTTAAATCATTGTTGAAGGGAGAATAAATTATGGCTGACGGTCAATTAGAAGTTATATTAAAGATTGCTCAAACAATTAATCCTCAAATTGAGAGCGATCGACATTTTGATATAGACTTGGCAAAATTGCGCCAACTGCCAGCAGGAACATTAGGGTGCTCAGTGGCGCGGTTTCTAGACGAACAAGGCTTTGAGCCGATCGCATCGGGAGACTGGATTCAGCGAAACCACGACGTTTAACCGGTGCTGACGGGTCTTTCAGCTTCAACAGAAGATGAATTTATACTTCAAGCGTTTACTCGCGCTCAAGTATTTCGTCCTTCTTGTGCGATTTTAGTGTTAGTTGGACTGATCGGCGGCCAATGCGCGATCGGACAAATTATCAAAGGCTTAAAACATGGAAAATTAGCCACTCGGTTAATTAATTGGGACGTTGCATCTGATTGGGAAACTCCTTTATCTGAAGTTCGAGAAGAACTCGGAATTCTACCCTTAATTGATTAGATTTTAACTCGTTACCTCATTGCAAAAGTATGCAAAGCACAAGTTACAAACCGGAAATTAGCCTGAGTCCACGGGAAAGAGCGATCGCGCAATTAGTAGCCCAAGGGCTGCCCAACAAATGTATTGCCAAAAATTTAAATATCAGTCACTGGACGGTTGCTACTTACGTGAGGCGGATTTTTATCAAACTCGGTGTTTGTTCCAGAACTGCGATGATTGCACTACTGATCCAAGAAAATTTGCTCTGGGACTGATCAATAAGTCAATACGCTTCAGTTAAGCCCGATCCCCACGGCGCCTAGGGCGGGCACTCTTGGCACCGCCCCTAGGTCGGGGGGAACAAGAACTTACTCACAGTCCCCTTTCTTAAGGGGGATGCTGCAAGGGATCTCGCCCGGAATAAACAGTTTTAACCCAAGCGTATTGATCAATAAGGAATGAGAATTAAATAACTTCCACTCTTGAAAGTGGGATGGGCGTCCCGCCCGTCCAAAAAGGACGGGCGGGACG